>NZ_RCVK01000274.1:0-53036 GCF_003667485.1 Micromonospora sp. BL1 | reverse complement strand
CCACCCCCGGCCCGGCCTCCACCCCCGGCCCGGCCACCGCGCCGGCCGGGCCGCGCGGCCCGGCGGCGCTGGACGTCACGGTGCGCCGGCACCACTACGACGACGGACCG
Organism: Micromonospora sp. BL1; assembly: GCF_003667485.1. Taxonomy (NCBI): domain Bacteria; kingdom Bacillati; phylum Actinomycetota; class Actinomycetes; order Micromonosporales; family Micromonosporaceae; genus Micromonospora; species Micromonospora sp. BL1. The sequence goes on along the minus strand of NZ_RCVK01000274.1, from coordinate 52,926 downwards.
CTCGTGCTCGCCGACGTCGAGCTGCGCCTGGCGCCGGGGGAGCGTGTCGCGCTCGTCGGCGCCAGCGGTGCCGGCAAGAGCACGCTCGCCGGCATCGCCGCCGGGATCATCGCGCCCACGGACGGATCGGTACGCCTGGACGGCGTGCCGCTGACCGGGGCGGACGAGACCACCTCCCGGCGCGACGTGGCACTGGTCAGCCAGGAGGTGCACGTCTTCGCCGGGCCGCTCGCCGCGGACCTGCGCCTGGCCGCCCCGGACGCGACCGACGCCGAGCTGCTCGACGCGCTGGAGCGGGTCGGCGCCACCGCCTGGCTGCGTACCCTGCCGGAGGGCCTTGCCACACCGGTGGGCGAGGGCGGTCACCGGCTCACCGCCGCGCAGGCCCAGCAGGTCGCCCTGGCCCGGCTGGTGCTCACCGCGCCCGCCGTCGCCGTGCTGGACGAGGCGACCGCCGAGGCCGGCAGCGCCGGGGCGCGTGACCTGGACCGGGCGGCCCTCGCGGCCACGCGGGGGCGTACCACGCTGATCGTGGCGCACCGGCTCAGCCAGGCGGTCACCGCGGACCGGATCGTCGTGCTCGACCACGGCCGGATCGTGGAGCAGGGCACGCACGACGAGTTGCTGGCCGCCGACGGCCGGTACGGCCATCTGTGGCGTTCCTGGCGCGTCCCGGTATGATCACCGACCGCTCCACGGCCCAGGCGAGGTGCCCATGACCGACCTGCCGACCCGCTTCGTGCTGTTCCCGGGGCGGCATCACCTGCTGACCCGGTTCCAGGCCGACTACCTGAGCCGGCTCGCCGGTGACGAGGCCACTGTGGTCTGGGCGGTGACGTCGGCCAACCACGAGAACACCCGGCGCAACCCGGTCGCGTACCACAGGCGGGAAGCCGCGATCGAGCGGTTCAGCGTGCTGACCGGGCTGCGCTCGCTGGCCGTGCCGATCTTCGACACCGCGTACACCGACGCGTTCGCGGAGGTCACGCTCAAGAGCATCGCGGTGGCCACCGGGCTCGAACTCACGCCCGCCGACACGGTGGTGGCCTGCTCCACGCCGGAGGTCGCGAAGCTGTACGAGCGGCTCGGCTTCGCGATCGCGCAGGTCGAGGCCGACCCGGGCCTGAGCGAGGCGCCCGAGCGGCCGTGGGACGTGCTGCTGCGCCTGGCCGCCGGCGACGAGACCTGGCGTACGCTCACCCACCCGGCGACGATCGACGTGTTCGAGCGCTACCGCCTCGTCGAGGCGATCCGGTCGGTGGTGAACGACCCGCTCGTCGGCGACGAGGGCGGCCTCACGGTCACCCGCGACTACCGGACCTACGTGGAGGCGTTCGCCTCGGCCGCGCAACGCAAGTGGGACTCGGTGCGCCGGTACGTGCAGCCCGGACGCATCGTGGACATCGGCTGCGGTGCGGGCGCGGTCCTGGAGCTGGCCGACCGGGAGGCCGCGCTGCGGGAGAGCGACCTGATCGGCGTGGAGGTGGCCCGCCACCTCTACCAGGAGTGCCTGCACAAGAAGGCGCAGGGCGTGTTCCGCAACGCCAACGTCTACTTCTTCCACCGCAACGTCCTCGGCGGCGCCGTGTTCAAGGACCGGTCGGTGGACACCACGCTCACCTTCGCGCTCACCCACGAGATCTGGTCGTACGGGCGGCAGCGGGAGTCGCTGCTCCAGTTCGCCCGTCGCATCCACGACCACACGGTGCCCGGCGGCGTCTGGATCAACAGCGACGTGTGCGGACCGGACGACCCCGGCCGGCCGGTGATCCTGCGGCTGACCGCAGACGACGGCGACAACCCCGCCTCGCCCCGCCGTGACCTGGCCGGCCTGACCTCGGCCGAGGTCCGGCGGTACGTCTCGGGACTGTCGACGCGGGCGCGGCTGGACCAGTTCGCCGTGGACTTCGCGTTCGGCTTCGACTACGAGCCGCTCGCCGACGGCGCGGTACGCCTCGGCCTGGGCGCGGCGATGGACTACCTGACCCGCAAGGACTACACGGACAACTGGCTGTCGGAGACGAAGGAGCAGTTCTGCGGCCTGAGCTTCGCCGACTGGACGGCGCTGCTCACCGAGGCGGGCTTCGAGATCGGCCCGGCCTCGGCGCCGGTCCGCAACGACTGGGTGATCGACAACCGGATCGCACCGGTCGCGTCCCTCACCGACCTGGACGGCCGGCCGCTGGACTGGCCGACCACCCACGTCCTCACCGTCGCCCACCGTCCGCGCAACGCCTGACACCACAGCGCCGCCGGCCCGGCTGGATGCGGCCGGGCCGGCGGGCGCCTGTGGTGCGGCTCAGTGGCTCAGCGCGATCCGCACCGCCAGGACGATCAGGATCAGCCCGGTCAGCCGTTCGATCACCAGCAGCACCGACGGCCGCGTCAGCCAGGGCTGCAACCGGTCGATGAGCAGGATGTAGCAGGCCCACCAGAGCACGGCGAGGCCGATGAACGTGGCGGCCAGCACCGCCGTGCGGGCCGCCGCGCCGTCGCCGGGCTTGACGAACTGCGGCACGAACGAGACGTAGAAGACGACCACCTTGACGTTCAGCAGCTGGCTGGTGACGCCCATGACGAACGAGCGGCGCGCCACGTGCGGCTCGTCGGCGGCCGGGACGTCCCGGACCGGCGCGGCGGCCTCAGTGCCGGCACCGGCCCCACCCGCGCCGACCGGCACCGGCTGCGCCACCGGGGCGCTCCGGCGCGGCCGGGTGGCCCAGAGGATGGTGCCGCCCAGGTAGAGCAGGTACAGCGCGCCGGCGACGCGCAGCACCGTGTAGAGCGCCGGTGATGAGACCAGCAGGGCGGACAGGCCGGCGGTGGCGAGCGACGCGTGCACCAGGGCGGCGGCGAACAGCCCGGCCAGCACCACGAATCCGGCCCGCCGCCCGTACCGGACGGTCTGCCGGGTGACCAGGGCGAAGTCGACGCCCGGCACGATGATGATGAGTAGGCTCGCGGCGACGAAGCTGACGATCTGGATGTCAGACACGCTGCTCCTCCCTCGCCTCGACGCGCGCCGGGGTGGCCTCCTCGATGACCGAGACGCCGCTGTCCCGACGCGGCCCGTGCCGGCGCCACTGCTCGCGCAGCCGGATCCGGCCGTCCGGCAGCCGCTCGGGCCGGGACTCGCACTCGCCGACCACGATGCTGCCGTCGGTGAGCACCTCCACGTACGCGAAGCGCACCACCCCCTGTGCGTCGCAGGTGCCGGCGAGCCGGCCGTGCCGGACCGGACCGCCGGAGATCTCCGCCCAGACCAGGTCGCCGCGCTGGTGGTAGTGCCCCCGCAGCGGGTCGGCGTCACCGGCGTGGTCGACGGAGACGAAGATCCGGTCGTCGTAGTCGAATGTGGTCATCGCGCTCACGCCCATCGGGTGCTGAGGTAGTCGTCGCGGAACCGGCAGACGGTACGGCCGGCGATCGAGTTGAGGACCATCGCGCTGCGGATCGGCAGGATGCTCAGGTTGGAGTCGACGAGCCCCTGGACGTACCGCCCCCGGTTCAGCACGAAGATCTTGTGGTCGTCGGCGTGCTTCCACCGGATCGAGTAGTCCGACTCGATGACCGGCTCGCCGCGCTCGTCCAGGTCGACCAGCGCGGTCAGCTCCGGGTCGAAGGGCAGCGGCGCCTGCCGGCGTCCCGCCGCGACGACCAGGTTCACCGCCCGGTGCCGCTCCTCGCCGCTGCCGGCGGTCAGGCACTCCAGCTCGACCTCCCCGTCGAGCTGCCGGGCGCCGGTCACGGTACGGCTCGGCATGATCGTCACCGGGAACCGCCCGGTACGCAGCCGCTCCTCGTAGTTGTGCTGGTAGATGCCGCGCAACGTGCCCGGGGAGATGCCGTCGCTGGTCAGGATCTGGCCGGAGACGAGGCGTTCCCGCACGTCCCGGGACAGGGTGAGGAACGCCTCCTGGTAGGCGGGCCGGTACAGGTCGTTCGCCGACGGGGAGTCCTCCAGCGGGGCGAACCACGACCGCCGCCCGATCCACCTGATGTCGCGGCACCCGCGGGCGAGCAGCGCCGCGACGCACTCCGCGCTGGTCTGGCCGCTGCCGATCACGATCCACGGCAGGTCCGGCTCGTCCGGCACGGTGGCGAGGCGCTGGTGCAGCTCGTCGGCGACGAACAGGTGCCGCGGGTCGAGGGCGTCCAGGAACTCCGGTACGAAGGGGACGGTCCCGCTGCCGAGCACCAGGTGCCGGGAGCGGGCGACCTCCGCACCGCCGCTGCGGCTGATCAGCGCTCCGTCGAACTCCACCCGGTCGACGCGGGTGCCGTACGTGATGCGCGGCAGCTGACCCGCCGCCCACACCAGGTACTGCTGGTACTCGATCCGGGGGATGGTGTCGAACCCGGCGCCCAGCAGGGCGTACACCCGGCCGGTGGTGACCAGGTAGTTGAGGAACGACAGCGGGTGGGTCGGGTCGTAGAGCGAGACCAGGTCCTTGACCCAGCCGGTCTGCATGCGGACGCCGCTGTGCAGCATCCCGTCGTGCCAGCCCGGCCGGTCCCGCGCCTCGAACAGCGCGATGTCGTGCGGCGCGAGGGTGTCGTACATCGCCGCGAGGCTCAGGTTCGCCGGCCCGGCGCCGATTCCCACTGTGTGAAAGGTCTGCGTCATCAGTCTGCCTCTGTCTGGCCGTGGGGGACAGGGATCGCGGTTCGGGTGTTCAGCAGGGCGGTGGCGGCGAGCCGGCTGGCGGCCAGGACGGTCTTGGCGGCGCCGCCGCTGCCGCCGGTGAACGTGTGCACGCCGCCGGCCACGTGGCGCAGGGCCAGGCCGGCGGGTTCGCTGTAGCAGTCGGCGGCGCTCACCGGCGGCCCGGCCGGTCGCAGGTCCACGCCGGGCAGCCGTCGTGCGGCCACCGCCCGGACCCGTGCCGCCAGAGCGGCGTCCGGCTCGGGGGCCGGCGGGTCGACGTCCCACCTGTCGCTGGGCAGCCCGAGCAGCACGCGCCCGGGACCGGCCGGCCGGCCGTAGAGGCCGCTGGTCTCGTCCACGAAGCACGGCAGGTCGTCCCGGCCGGTGGCGTGGTGGGCGTACTGGATGTGCTTGGTGCGCAGCGAGGTCGGCAACCCGGCGGCGCGCAACAGCCGCGGGGTCCAGGCCCCGGCGGCCACGACGACGAGGTCGCCGGTGAGCCGGCGGCCGTCGCGCAGCTCGACCGCGCGATCGTCGAGGCGGGCCACCGGTGTCGTCTCGGTCCGGTCCAGGCCACGCAGGACGGTCCGGCGCAGCCGGTCCGGGTCCAGGTATCCGGCCCGGTCCTCCCAGATCCCGACCGTGCCGTCCGGCAGCCCGGCGAAACCGAACCGCTGGGCGATCTCGTCCCGGGTGAGCACCTCGGCGCCGTCCGCGCCGTCCGCCGACCCGGCGTCGAGCAGGTAGAGCGAGCCGGTCCGCCGCCATCCGGCGGCGGTCGCGAGGGGCGGATCGGCCCGCAGTTCGGCGAGGCTCGCGGCGGCCAGGGACCGGGCGGCCGGATCGGGCTCGAAGGCCCGCACCAGCCCACCGGACGCGGCCGTCGCGTCGGCGGGCCGCCCGTCCGGACCGCCCCCGTGCGGGCCGATCAGGACCGCCTCGGCGCCCGCGTCCCGCAGCCGCCGGGCCAGCAGGACACCGCTCACGCCCGCGCCGACGACGAGCACGCGCGGCTCACCCATCGGACTCCGCCGGTTCCGCGCCGGCGACGATGCCGAGCAGCCGGGCCGCCCGCTCCGGCCGGCCGGGGTACGCGGCCAGCGCCGCCCGGACCGCGGTGGCGGGGTCGAAGTGCTCCGGGCGCAGCGCCTGCTCGCCGCGGGTCAGCTCGGTGTCGGCCAGTACGCCGTCCAGGCCGGCGGTGGTGCCGGCCAGGGTCGCGGCGTACCGGGCGGTGAACGCCTCGTACGCCTCCGGGCGGAAGTCCGACTCGTAGCTGTCCGGCCGGTCCCAGCTCAGGAACGCCCGGACCACCGCCGGGTCCTCGGTGGACAGGAACTCGTGCGCCCAGATCGCGTGTTCGCGGCTGGTGGAGAACTTGGCGCCGGTGAGCCGGTAGAACTCGTTGACCACCAGCCCGGTCGGCCGGTCGGGCAGCCCGGCGGCCAGGTGCAGGGCCGGGATGAGCAGTGCGTAGTAGAACGCGTTGTCGACCCCGAGGAAGATCCACTGCTCGTCCACGTCCCGCCACGCGTCCAGGTACCCGGCCAGCGTGTCCGCGTCCGGCCGCAGGTGGCGGGCGGGCAGCACCAGGTTGGCCAACGCCATCTCGGCCCAGACGTCGATACGCAGGCCGTCGTCCCACTCGATGCCCCAGTCCGACGGGTACGCCAGTGGCACCTCCGGCAGCCCGCCGTCGAGGTACGACGCGACGAGGCGCCGCAGCCGGGGCGGCAGTACCGCGCGGGACCAGAACTCGGCGAGCCGCTCCCGGTGCTCGTCCAGCCGCAGCACCGGGACCGTGCGGGTGACCGGCTCGGGTGCCGCGTCGCAGCAGGTCGAGCGCGCGTCGACCAGGTTCGCGGCGGTGCAGAAGCCGCCGCACCCCTCGCAGGTGCCGCCGTTCGCGCCGGCGCCGCAGGCCGGGCAGCGCCCGGCGACCCGGACGTGGTGCAGGGTCCGCCCGCAGGCCGCGCAGGCGCGCAGCGACACCGGGGCGACCTCCACCACCTTGGCCTCCACCAGCTCGGTGAGCAGGCTCGCCACCGCCCGGCGGTAGTCGGCGTCGGCCAGCGGGTCGGCCATGACGTCGTACCGGATGCGTGCGGCGCGCAGCGCGGCGTGGATCGACGAGCCGTAGCGGGCGGCGGTGTCCGCGGGAGTCTCGCCCAGCGCCTGCGCCCGTGCGAGCACGTAGTTCTGGTGCGCGTCCAGGCCGCACTGGGTCACCACCCGCCGGCCGGCGGCCCGCAGCGCGCGGGCGGCGATGTCCCCGGCGACGTACGGGCCGCTGAGGTGCCCGAGGTGCAGCGGCCCGTTCGGCGTCGGCGGCGGCGTCACCACCAGCACCGCCCCGGCAGTGGAGGCGGCGTCAGTCACGGCCGGCTCCGCCGTCCGCCCCGCTCTGCCGGCTGTCCGCGCCGCTCTGCCCGCCGTCCGCACCGGCCTGCGCGGCCTCGTCGGGCCGGGGCATCCAGTAGATGCTGAGGATGGTGAGCGGCTGCTCCGGCGAGGGGTTGTGGATGACGTGCCGCTGCTCCGGTTCGAGCAGGATCACGCCGCCGGTCGGCACCTCGACCTTCTCGCCGCCCGCCTCGTAGATGGCCGTGCCGCGGGTCACCACGGCGAACTCGACCTCCGGGTGGACGTCCTCGCTGCTGCTGCCGCCGGGCGGGATCACGCACCACATGGCGTCGAACGGCAACGGGCCGAGATCGCGGTACTGCGTCCAGCGGCCGATCCGGATGCCGTACTCGTCGGTGAGTTCGGCGGTGTCGCTGACGTACCTTCGCATGTTCGTCCTCCTGGTCGGCGCGCTGCCCCCCGGGCCCGCGCCGGACGGTTCTGAGGTTTGCGGAGAGTGACCGGAAGTGCTGCTTCTGCGACGCTGCACCGATGCCGGGAAGGGCCCGTCTCGTCGACCGTCGATTCGACTCCGGTCGATAGCGTCGGACCCACTGTGGACTTAACCTCGTCTGGCCAACAGGAGCTTCACCGGCAGATCACCGGCAATGTCGCTGCTGACTGCCCGCTCAGCGGCCTCGGATTCGGTGGTCCACCGGCATGAATCCACCAGAACCGGTACGGAGACGACGCTGTGATCGGCTACATGGATACGTTGGGTCATGAAATCGCTACCGCACGGCGACTGGCCAACCTGACACAGGAGGAGTTGGCCGCCCGTACCGGACTGAGCGTCCGGAGCATCCGCAACCTGGAGTCGTCGCGCGTGACCCGTCCGCGGCCCGCGACCGTCCGGCTGCTCCGCGAGGTCCTCGGCCTGCCCGCCAACCCGGCGCCGTCGGGCCGGATCCGCCCCATGCAACTGCCGCTGGAGATTCCCGGGTTCACCGGCCGTACGGCACAACTGCGGCAACTCGACCGGCTGCTCGACGGCGGACCGCGGCGGATGTCGAGCGTGGTCGTGTGCGTCCTGTCCGGCCGGTCCGGTATCGGCAAGACGGCGCTGGCGCTGCGCTGGGCGCACCGGTCGGCGGCCCGGTTCTCCGACGGGGTGCTGCACGTCCAGCTCGGCGGCAGTGAACCGGGCAGAGCGGCGGTGGCGCCGGCGGAGGCGCTCGGCGGCCTCATCGAGGCGCTCGACGTCCCCGGTGGTGTCCCGTGCGGACCGGCGGCGCGCACCGGGCTCTACCGCAGCGCGCTCGCCGGACGCCGGATGCTCATCGTGCTCGACGACGCCCGCGACGCCGACCAGGTGCGGCCGCTGCTGCCCGGCGTACCCGGCTGCATGGTGGTCGTGACCAGCCGGGACCGCCTCACCGGCCTGGTCGTCGGCGAGGCCGCGTGCCCGGTCGTGGTCGACGAACTGGCCGCCGGCGAGGCGTGGGACCTGCTGGCCGCCCGCCTCGGCGAGCGTCGCCTCACCGCCGAGCGCGCGGCGGTGCGGGAGATCATCGCGTACTGCGCCGGAGTGCCCCGGGCGCTCGCGGTGGTGGCCGCCCGCGCGGCCGTCCAGCCCCGCCTGCCGCTGGCGGAGGTGGCCCGCCAGCTCCGGTAGGCGGGCCGGGGGCCGCCCGGCCGGTCAGGCCTGGTCGGCGCGGGTGCCGGCGCGCGCGGCGACGTGCGCCGGCACCGGCGTCGTCGGCGGCAGCGCCGGGTCGGTCGCCGGCTGTTCCCAGCGCGCGACCAGGGGAAGCTCGCCCGCCCACAGCCCGAGGACGGCGTCCGGGCCGTCGCCGTCGTCCGGCGGGCCGCTGCGCGTCTTGACGGACGCCTCGGCCAGCGGAAGCGCCAGCAGCGTGGTGGCCGCGAGTTCCCGCCGGTTCGGCCGGCGGGCGTGGTCCCACTGGCCCGGGGCCACGTGCTCGGTCAGCAGCCGCAGGCCGTGCAGCTTCTCCTCGGTGTCGGTCACCCACCGGGGCCGGCCGTAGATCATCGCGCTGCGGTAGTTGATCCCGTGCTCGAACACCGACCGCGCCAGGACCAGGCCGTCGACCACTGTGACGGTCACGCAGACCTCGGCGTCGGTGGTGAGACTCCGGCTGGCCACCGAGCCGTGCAGGTAGAGGTGCCGGTCGTCGAAGCCGTAGACGGTCGGCACCACCATCGGGCCGCCGTCGACGATCACCCCGAGATGGCAGACGAAGGCGGCCCGCAGCACGTCGAAGAGGGCGGCGCGGTCGCGGTGCCCCTTCTCCTTCATCCGGCGCAGGGTCGTACGCGGCGTCGCGGACAACCGCCCGTCGATATCGGTCATGGCTGATTCTCCTGTCGGCCCCGCCGTTTCTACCGGGTCGGGCCGCGGTCCTCAAGGGCCGGCCCGCCGGACCGGTGGGGGAGCGGGGAACGGTACGGCGGCAGGAGGGTGCCGGCGCCCAGCCTCCCGTCCCGGACGGCCTCTTGCAGGGCACGGGTGAGCGCGGACCGGCGGCCACCGGCGCCGGCCGGTTCCAGATGCAGGTCGCTGCCGAGCAGTCGCGCCGGATTGGCCCACGAATCCGTCATGCGGATGCACCCTTCGCCGACGACGTCGTCGCGCTCGTCCGGTATGCCCGCTTGGCCGGACTGGGCATCGCCGCGCAGCCCAACGGGCACGGTGCCAGCGGCAGTGCCGACGGCAGGTCCCGCTGGCGCGCCGTGACCGCCGCCGGGTCGGTGGCGACACCGAACAGGTAGAGCGCGTACGGGGCCGTCCGGGCTGTCGGAGGCCCGGGCGAGGGCGCCGCCCAGGTGCCGGGGCTGGACGCTCAGCAGCGGAGCGATCGGGCCGACGCGTTCACTCCCGCCCTCGACCGGCTCCGGGCGGTCAAGCGCCGCCACGACCCGGGCGCGCTCGTCCGATCCAACTTCCCGGTAGCCGGCTGACGTTCCGGGGCGCGACCCGGTCAGGCCGGCGGGCACGCGCGGCAGCCCGGCAGTCCCCCGCTCAGCGGACCTTCTTCGTCGGCCGTTTACGAGGCGGCGTCAACGACTCGGCGATTGCCGAGATCGCGGACGGCACCAGGCGGTAGTACGCCCACACACCCCGCTTCTCACGCTCGAGCAGGCCGGCCTCGGTGAGGATCCGAAGGTGATGGCTGACGGTCGGCTGGGAGAGACCGAGCGGCGCGGTGAGGTCGCTGACGGACGCCTCGCCCTCCGGAGCGGACTGGATCAGGCTGAGCAGGCGCAACCGGGCCGGGTCGGCGAACGCCTTCAGGACTCCCGCGAGCCGTTCGGCATCGGCACGCTTGATCGGCTCGCCGGCAAGCGGCGAGATGGCAGGGGTGGAGGTTTTCGCAGTTCCCACGCTTGCATCGTTGCACCAACGGCGGCCGCCTGCCGGTGCAACCAGGAGCGGATCACCGTCAGTTGCACGCCGGGAGCTGACGACCGCCGTCCGGCCGCGGGACAGTCAGGGCGGATGTCAGGCGCTGCGGCGCAGTTCGGCGAGCAGCCGTTCCACCCGGGTGCGGATCTCGTCCCGGATGGGGCGTACCGCGTGGAGGCCCTTGCCTGCGGGGTCTTCGAGCTTCCAGTCCTCGTACCGCTTGCCCGGGAAGACGGGGCAGGCGTCACCGCAGCCCATGGTGACGATGACGTCCGAGGACTCCGCCGTCTCGTACCGCAGGAGCTTGGGGGTCTGGTCGGTGATGTCGATGCCGGCCTCCCGCATGGCCTCGACGGCGGCAGGGTTGACCTCGCCGGCGGGTGCGCTGCCGGCGGAGCGGACCTCGACGGTGTCGCCGGCGAGGTGGCGCAGCCACCCGGCGGCCATCTGGGAACGACCGGCGTTGTGCACGCAGACGAACAGGACGCTGGGCTTGTCGCTCATCGGGTCTCCCTGATTCCGGTGGTCGCCGCGCGGCGTGCCGCGGCGCAGTCGAGGCGTCTCATGGCCGGGTTTCCGGGGCGGGGAACAGGCGGGCGCGGGCCCACAGCGACACGTAGACCAGGCCGACGAGGACCGGGACCTCGATCAGCGGGCCGACGACGCCGGCCAGGGCCTGGCCGGAGGCGATCCCGAAGGTGCCGATCGCGACCGCGATGGCCAGTTCGAAGTTGTTGCCCGCCGCGGTGAACGCCAGGGTGGTGGTGCGTTCGTAGTTCAGGCCGACGGCCCGGCCGAGCAGGTAGGAGCCGGCCCACATGAGGGCGAAGTAGGCCAGCAGCGGCAGGGCGATGCGGGCCACGTCGACCGGTCGGCCGGTGATGGCCTCGCCCTGCAGAGCGAACAGGACGACGATGGTGAACAGCAGTCCGTACAGGGCGACGGGCCCGATCCTGGGCAGGAATCGCTGCTCGTACCAGTCGCGGCCCTTGGCGCGTTCGCCGAGGCGGCGGGAGAGGTAGCCGGCGAGCAGTGGGATGCCGAGGAAGACGAGCACGTTGCCGGCGATGTCCCAGCCGGAGACCTCCAGCGCGGCGCCGTCCAGACCCAGCCAGCCGGGCAGTACCGACAGGTAGAACCAGCCGAGCAGGCCGAAGGCGAGGACCTGGAACACCGAGTTGACGGCGACGAGGACCGCCGCTGCCTCCCGGTCGCCGCAGGCCAGGTCGTTCCAGATGATGACCATCGCGATGCAGCGGGCCAGACCGACGATGATCAGACCGGTGCGGTACTCCGGCTGGTCGGCCAGGAACACCCAGGCCAAGGCGAACATGACGGCGGGACCGACGATCCAGTTGAGGATCAGCGACGAGACCAGGAGACGCCGGTCACCGGTGACGGTGTCGAGGCGGTCGTAGCGGACCTTGGCCAGTACCGGATACATCATGATCAGCAGGCCGAGAGCGATGGGCAGGGAGATGCCACCGACCTCGACGGCGTCGAGAGCGTCGTCCAGTCCGGGGACGATCCGGCCGAGCAGCAGGCCGGCAACCATGGCCAGGCCGATCCAGACCGGCAGGAACCGGTCGAGGCGCGACAGGCGGGCCACCACCGGTGGGGCGTGGTCGGCTCTGGTCGCGGTGCTCATGGGTGTCTCCCGTGGGTCGTCGGTGCCGGCGCGTGCGCGTCGGGTGAGGTCGCCGCGGTGTGCGGGGCGACGCGGTCGACGCGGTCGGCGAGGTCGGCGTAGGCCGCCTCGAACGCTTCGTCGGTGTCGACGCGGGCCGGGTCCGGCACCGACCAGTGCAGACGGGGGCGGACCGGCCCGGTGAGCTCCTCGTGGGCGTTGTCGCAGACGGCGATGACCAGGTCGTCGTCCCGGACGATGTCGTCGACGTGTGCGGTGCCGGCCGGGTCGAGGTCGAGGGCGTGGCGGTGGGCCACGGCGACCGCGCGGGGATGGACCCGGGGCGCCGGCCTGGTGCCGGCGGACGCGGCGTCGCCGTTGGTGCGTCGCTTCCACAGCGCCGCGGCCAGTTGCGAGCGGGCGGAGTTGTGGGTGCAGACGAAGACGACCCGATGCGCAGCCGCCAGCGGCGGCGGCGTGAGAGCGGAGAGGGCAGCCGGTCGGAGTCGCAGGTAGGTGCGCCGCCGGTCGCCCTCCGACCGGCCCCGGGCGACGAGGCCGGCGTCGGTGAGGACCTTGACGTGGTGGGCGACCAGGTTCGTCGGCATGTCCAGGGCGTGGGCGATCTCCCCGGGGGAGGCGTCGCCCAGGGTGAGCGCGTCCACGATGGCCAGGCGGGCCGGATCGCCGAGCGCGGCGTGGATCCGCGCACGGGCGGCGAGGGATGAAGGCTCAATGTCCATTGACTCAATCATCGCTGAGCAATCTGGGAGCGTCAAGCCGGCACCGAGCGGATCGAAGCGCGGGGCGCCGCGCGGCGGTCTACCGCTGCGTCGCGGCGGTCGGCTCGATCGACAGCAGGCCGGCGAGCTGGCGCAGGATCTGTGGCCGCGCCCGGTAGTAGACCCAGGTGCCCCGCCGCTCGGCGTCCACCAGGCCCGCCTCGCGCAGGGTCTTGAGGTGGTGGGAGATCGTCGGCCCGGTCAGGTCGAACGCCGGCGTCAGGTCGCACACGCAGGCCTCGCCGCCGTCGGCGGAGGCGATCATCGACATGAGCTGCAGCCGTACCGGATCGCCGAGGGCCTTGAACGCGGGTGCGAGCACCGCGGCCGTCTCGGCCGGGACCCGGCGCTGCGCCAGCGGGGGGCAGCACGGCACGTCGGCGTCAAGGTCGACGAGTGGGATCGGCGCCTGGTGCTTCGGCATGCCCCTAGGTTGACATCTATCTAATCAGCGTGCAAATCTCTGTTTAGACAGGCATCTAGACAGGGTGCCCCGAGGAAATGAGGCTCGCCATGTTCGGCTTCCCGCGCCGCCGGCCGTCGGTCCTGGCAGGGGTCCGGTTCTGCGACTCCTGTGCCCGGGTGTCCACAACCGCGCAGCGGATCGACCGCCTCCACGACCGCGCCCGCACCGCCGCCTACGCGCTGACCGCTCCCCGCTGAGAAGGGGCCACCGCCCTGCGGGTCACCGTTCGACCTCCTCGACCGCGGCACCGCGCAGACCTACGCCTCGTGGTTCCGGGCACTCGCGGACCCGACGCGGGTGCAGCTCGTGGAGTACCTGGCCCGCCACGCCCGGCCGATGAGCGTGGGGGAGATCGTCGCCGCCGTCGGGCTCGCCCAGTCCACCGTCTCCCAGCACCTGAAGATCCTCACCGAGGTGCGGTTCGTGCTCGTCGAGCCGGTCGGCACCGCACGCCACTACCGCATCAACGACGCCTGTGTCGGATGCTTCCCGTCCGCCGCCGACGTCGTCATGGGCCGCCCGGCGCCCGATCCGGTCGGAGCCTGCTGACGGCCGGCCGCGCCGTCACCTGATCCCGGTCCGTGCCGTCCGCGCGGCACCACCGCACCTCATTGATTCGACAATTCTCAATACAGAGGAGTTCCCGATGAGTGTTCTGGACGAGTCGCCCGTCGTGGTGATCGGCGCGGGCCCGGTGGGTCTGGCCGCCGCCGCCCACCTGCGCGAGCGTGACCTGCCCTTCCTCGTCCTGGAGGCGGGCGACACCGCCGGCGCGGCGGTGCGGCAGTGGGGGCACGTGCGGGTGTTCTCCCCGTGGCGGTACAACGTCGACCCGGCCGCCCGCCGGCTACTCGACGACACCGGCTGGGTCGCCCCGGCCGAGGACGCCCTGCCCACCGGCGCCGAGCTGGTCACCGACTACCTCCAGCCGCTCGCGGACCTGCCGCAGCTCAAGCCCCACCTGCGCTACGGCGCGCGGGTGGAGGCGATCAGCCGGCTCGGCCTGGACCGGCTGCGCACCGCCGGCCGCGACCAGACGCCGTTCCTGATCCGCCTCGCCGACGGCGACGAAATGCTGGCCCGCGCCGTCATCGACGCCTCCGGCACCTGGGGCACCCCCAACGTCCTCGGCGCCTCCGGCCTGCCCGCCCGGGGCGAGAAGGACGCGGCGGCGTTCCTCGAACACGCACTGCCCGACGTGCTCGGCGCCGACCGGCACCGCTTCGCCGGCCGGCGCACCCTCGTCGTCGGCGCCGGCCACTCGGCCGCGAACACCCTGCTCTCACTGGCCGAGCTGGCCACCGCCGAGCCCGGCACCGAGGTGATCTGGGCGATCCGCTCGGCCAGCCCGGCCCGCACCTACGGCGGCGGAGACGCCGACGCCCTGCCCGCCCGCGGCGCGCTCGGCGCCCGGCTGCGCGACCACGTCGACGCCGGCCGCATCCGGCTGCTCACCGGCTTCTCCGTGCACGCCCTCACCCCGGCCGAGGGCCGGGTCGCCGTGGTCGTGCGTCACGCCGACGGCACCGACGAGTCCGTCACCGTGGACCGCATCGTCGCCGCCACCGGATTCCGCCCCGACCACTCGATCGCGGCCGAGCTGCGCCTGGACCTCGACCCGGTCATGGGCGCCACCCGCGCCCTCGCCCCGCTGATCGACCCGAACGAGCACTCCTGCGGCACCGTTCCCCCGCACGGCGCCGCCGAACTCGCACATCCGGAGGTCGGCTACTACGCCGTCGGCATGAAGAGCTACGGCCGCGCGCCGACGTTCCTCATGGCCACCGGCTACGAGCAGGTCCGCTCCGTCGTCGCCGCTCTCGCCGGCGACTGGGACGCCGCCCGCGACGTCCAGCTCGACCTGCCCGAAACCGGCGTCTGCAACAGCAACCCCGCCGACTCCACCGGCACCGACGGCTGCTGCGGCCCCGACCCGGCCGCTCAGCCAGCCGCGCAGGGGCTGGCGACCGGAATCTCCGGGGGCCTGCTCTCCGCGCCGCTCAGCCTGGTCAGCCTCGACACCCTGGCCGGCGGCCAGACCGGCGGCTGCTGCGCCGGCTGACGACTGTCGCCACCAGTGGCTCGCCGGCCCGCGACCGGCGGACGCCACAGGTGGCGCGTCGTCGCCGTCCCGGCTGTCCCCACCGCTCGCCTTCGTCCCGCCTTCATCCGGCTCCCGCGATCGGCTCGCCGGGCCTAGGCGAGCAGCGTCCGCAGCGCCTCGGCCAGGCCGGCGCCGGCGGTGACCGGGCGGGCGAAGGGCAACCGGGTGTCGGTGTGGCCGTCCGGCCGCTCCGCGCGCAGCACGATGCCCTCGGCGTCCAGCGCGACCGGGACGACGCGCGTCGAAGCGGCGGGGTCGACGAGCGTGCCGAGCCGGTCGAGGACGTCGCGGTGGCAGCGCGTCAGGTGCGCGAGGTGGGCGGCCTCGTCGACGGCGATCGGATCCGGCCGGGCCGCGCGGTACGCGCCAAGGTCGACCGAGACGGGATCGGCGGCCCGGTCGAGCACGACCTCGTCCGGCGCGATCGCCCACAGCGCCACCGGGGGCAGGTCGAGCAGCGACATCACGGTGGCCGGATCGCAGGAGTCGAGGGCGGCCGGGTCGAACCGGCGGGCGGTGCCGAGGATCCGCAGCCGGGCGCGCACCCGGGAGCGCACGGCGACCGGGGCGAGGTGGGTCACGTCGAGGCGTACCGCGCCGCTGTGGCTCCGCGCGGCGACCAGGAGGCCGCCGGTGCGGCTCATCGCGTCGACCGCGAGGACGACCGTGCCGTCGGGGAGGACGGCGTGGGCGGCGAGGAGGTCGGCGGTGGTGTCGCCGAGCGTGAGCCGCAGTGAGGAGGCAGCGGTCAGTACGCACCGGGCGGCGACGGCGTCGCGGGGCGTGGAGGTGCCCGTACCGCCCGCCGACGGCCCGGCGGCGACCGGGACGACACCGGCCGCCGGGGCCGGACGCCCCGCGGGGTGCAACGCCATGTCTGTCTCCTCGGCCGGGAAGGGGTGAAGTCGGCCCAGGTCAGACGTTAGTAGGTAAGGCTTACCTGTGCAACGGCGGGTCGGGTGCCGGAGACGCGGTACGGGTCACGACGGTGACCGTCGTGACCCGTACGGACGTGCTGTCCGGTTTCAGGCGGGCTGGTAGGTGAGGCAGTCGCTGACCGTGGCGCCCGGACCGACCGTGATCGACTCGGCGGTGCAGGCGAGGTTGGTGTTGTAGACGCACTCGGCCCGCGCGCACGCGCCCACCGCGCCGGTGACCTCCTTCATCCCGCCGCTGAGCGACGACTCGACGAACGTCGCGCAGGAGGCCGCGTCGGCGGTCGCCGCGACGGTGATCGCGGGAGCGTGACAGCCGTTGTCGTTGAAGCTGCACGCGGTGGCGGCGCATTCACGTACCGGCGGAGACTGCAACAGGGTCTTCATGGTGCCTCCAAGTCATGTGGGCCGGCGAACGCGTACGGCCGGCCCTCGTGGTGCTCGAATGCCATCTGGTATTTGCCCTGCGGCCGGTCCTCAAACCCGTCGGCCGCCAGTGAGGATCATGCTCACCTTAACAACGGAATGCGGGGTTGGCGGCCGTTAGCCGCCGTTTCCGCGCGGAATCCCGAACGACGAAGATAAGGCTTACCTTGGTTAGGTGAGTCTTTCTTTACCCGCTGCCGGCGTGAAAGCGGATGCGTGATTTCCACCGGCCGGACCGCGGCTCATCTGCGGTTATGCTCGCTGCCCACCGGCCGGATGCCCGGCGGTCGCGGTGGAATGGGTGAGCGCGTGACGACCGGGTGTCCCGAAACGGCCGGCACCATTGCGGCCCGCGCCGAAATGCCGGCCGGGAAATCAGCGATCGACGGGGGATTCACAACCGGCCGGCGGCCGAATGCGAATCCGGAGGTGGTTGGCGCGGTCGCCACGTACCCGATGGCGTCCGGCCGGGGCCACCGCTCGACGCGGCCGTGGCACCCTGACCGACGGCGGGCCCGGTGCGGGCCCGGCGGATCCGGGCGGAGGCGGCGTGATCGAGGGATGGCACGGCTGGTTCGGCACGATCAACGGGGTCGTGCTGCTCACGGTGGCGGCGTTGCCGGCGGCCGCGCTCGTGGTGTGGCTCCTGGCCCGCCGGCGCGGCGGCACGCGGCCGGCGTGGCGCAGGTCGCTGGCCGAGGTGGGCATCGTCTACGGGACCGTGCCGTGGGTCTGGATGATCATGCTGCCGGGGGACGGCGCCGGCGTGGTTCCCGGCCGGGTGAGCCTGGTGCCGCTGCGGGACCTGCTCGCCGTCCTGACGGGCGGGCCGCTGACGGTGACGGTCCAGATCGTCGGCAACCTGCTGGTGTTCGCGGCGCTCGGGTTCCTCGCCCCGCTGCGGTTCGCGACGCTGGCGTCGGTACCGCGGATCCTGGCGCTGGCGGCCGGCTGCTCGGCCGTGGTCGAGGTGACCCAGTACGTCCTGCGGCTGGACCGGGTGTCCTCCGTCGACGACGTCCTGCTCAACACCGCCGGCGCCGGGCTGGCCGCGCTGGCGTCGCGCCGCTGGTGGCGCGAGCCGGCCGAGGTGTCACCGGCCGCCACCGGTCCGGCGCCGGTCCGCTGATCGGGGTGCGGCGCGGGTCACGCGGACGGCACGATGGGCCGGGCCTGCCGGCCCGGCCCATCGCGTGCGTCAGATCGACGCGATCAGTGTCCGCTCAGCAGATCTTCTTCGACAGAGCGGTGGTGGCGCCGCCGTGCTCGTACGAGACGAGCAGCGAGGTGCCGGCCGGAAGCGACCCGCTCAGCGGCAGGACGAGCGTGCCGTCCTTGCGCAGCTCGGCCTTGGCGTCCGCCACGACCCGGGTGCCGTCCCAGAGGAAGGCCCGGGCGGTGCCGGCCTTCTTCACCTGCAGCTGCACGGACACCTTGCTCGCGCTGCGGGTGACCTTCTTGATCTTCACGGTGTTGTCCGCCAGCTTGGCGTAACCACCCGGTGCGACCCCGTCCGAGACGGACTGGAGCAGGGTCTGCGGCGAGTCCACGCTCAGCGCCGCGGTGTCGGGCATGATCGGAGCCTTCGGCGCCGACGGCTTCGCCGGCAGGTCCGGCAGGAGCGCGTTGCCCCAGCGCCACGGGTCGGCCCGCACGCCGCTCCAGGTCGACCAGCCGACCCGGGTCTGCGAGCTGAGGTCCTGCGTGTCCGAGTCGTTGACCAGGATGTTCAGGCCCATCCGGCTCGGGTCGATGGTGTCCGGCAGCACGCTGAACGGAATCTTGACCTCGATCCGGTAACCCGTGTACGGGTTGCTGGTCACCACGGAGGCGATCTCCACACCCGGCGCGGTCTCCGGGCCGCCCTGGTGGTTGTCCCGCTCCCGGGCGAAGCACGGCGGGTTCCCGTTGGCCGGGTCGTTCGTGGCCGGGAAGAGCGCCATGTTGAACACGGTGGAGGTGTTCGCCGAGTTGCCGCGCGGGTCGATGCCGAACTCGATGTTGTCGTTACGGCGCGGACGCTTGCAGTCCTCCGGCGGCAGGACGGTGCCGAGCACGTCGTCGGTGATGTTGAAGATGGCGTACAGGGCGTCGTCGGTGTGGGTGAGCTGGGCGGTGCCGGAGATGTCCGACGCCGGGGCGGCGGTGCCCTCCCAGCGGGTGGAGATGTCGATGACCTCGCCGGTGTACTCGTGGTCGTGACCGTGCCCGTCCACAGTCGGGGCGGTGGCGGCCTTCGGGATCGTGGTGGTCGGCACCAGGTTGAACGCACCCGGCTCGCTCGCGCTGCCACCGGTGTAGCTGGTCTCGATCTGCACCCGGTAGGCGCCGTTGTCCGGGGCCCGGTTGGCCGTCGGCAGCGACGTGTCGGTGTTGGTCACGGTGAACGTCACCGAGGTGCTGGCGCCCGGCCGCAGGCCGCTGTACGGCACCTGCTGCTCGGCCACCGAGAAGCCGGCGGGGACGTTCAGCTTGACCGTGCCGGACTCGACGCGGGTGCCGTGGTTGGTCAGGTTGACCTTGACGCTGCGGGTGCCGCCGCTGGGGATGTTCAGCAGGGACTCGATGAGCGCGTCGAGCTGCTGGGTCTTGTTGCGCACGGTCCAGGCGCGGAAGTCGGCGATCTCCTCCAGCGGCTCCAGGGTGCCGCGCACCGGAGCGGTGCCCTGCACCCGGGCGCTGCTGACGCCGCTGCCGTCCTTCTTGCTGGTCAGCGTGGCCTCGAGCTTGAAGCGGGTGCCCACCTCGACCTGCGCGGGCGGGGTGACGGTGAAGGTCTTCACGACCTCCTTGCCCGGCGTGAGCGTGCCGACGTTGCCGTTACCGCTGACCTTCCAGCCGGCCGGGACGTCCAGGGTGACCTTGGCGCCCGGGATGGCCTTCTCGGCGTACAGGACGGTGTCCACCTTGATGGGCTGGCCGCCGACGGCCTCCCAGTTGCGCGGACGCACGTGGACCTCGGTGCCGAGCGGCAGGCCGCCAGGGGCGCGCAGCGTGGCGCCCTGCAGCGCACCGGTGCCGGCGCCGACGTTCGGGTCCGGGTACGGCGTGCGGGTGTCGATCAGCGTCAGCCGGTTGCAGCCGATGGCGTCCGGGTTGGTCGTCGGGAAGGAGCTGTTGCCCCAGCCCTGCGACACGTACTCCCGGCGGGCCCAGGTCTGGACCGTGTTCCACCGGTTGCCGTCGTGCCGCGCCGACTCGTACCCCTGCCAGGTGCCGAAGATGACGTCGCTGGTCTCGGCCGGCGTGAACGTCGTCTCGCAGGCGGGGCCGTTGGTGCCGGTGGTGCCGCTGCCACCGGTCTGGAAGATGCGGGAGACCCGCCAGGGCTTGAGCCCTTCCTTCTTGATCTGCTCCGGGAACGCCTTCGGGTCGGCCGCCGCGTAGAAGGCCTCCACGGCCAGCATGGCCGCCTTCTGGTGGTTGCCGTGGTTGCCCTGCGTCGCCGAGGGGTTCATCGTGAGAATGACCTCGGGCTTGGTGGTCCGCAGGACCCGCACGATCCGGGACAGCGTCTCCTGGTGGCCCCAGACCTCCTCGGTCAGGGGAGCGCTGGCGGTGTACCAGAAGTCCAGCGCGTCCAGGTTGTAGATGTGCTCGACGCCGGCCCAGCCGACGGCCTTGCGCTCCTCGGCCTCCCGCAGGATGCCGAGCTCCGGGCCCTCCTCGAGACCGGTGGCGTTGCCACCGCCCTCGCCGCGGGTGGTGGTGATGACGCCGGCCTTCATGCCGTGATACTCGTTCCAGTATCCGAGCATGCCGAGCTGGCCGGCCTCGTCGTCCGGGTGGGCGCCGATGAACATGATGTCCAGGTCGACCGGCTTGTCGGACTTCTTGGCCTGGGGCTTCGGTGCTTGCTGGGGGTTGGCCTGGGCCGGAGTGGCCAGGCCCAACGACAGCAGACCGCACATGGCGATCGCTGCGCTGGTGCGCCATCTCATGGGCATACCTCTTCGTCTCGAAGCGAGAGTGCTGCGGCTGGGGACGGTCGGCCCGGCACGGGCCGGCTGACACGTGGCTCGTGCCGGGCCGTGATGCAGACAGCTGTCCACTGAGGACCGTCGGGTCCTCGGGGGTCGTGGTGCTCGACAACGGGATGGTGGTGCTCGCGCACCGTCACGGGGTGAGCGGTACGCGCGGTGGTGACGTCGGTCCACCGGAAGGCCTTCGGGCCGTAACCTAGGGATCTTGCGGAGGCGTCGTCAATAGCTCTGGACGACTTTCTTCCTTATCCGAATAAACGATCGTGCCTGCTCAGGGCGATCATCGGGAGGCCGGCCGTGGCATGGGGACAGTCTTTGTCCAGGTTTGGCACCCCAATGTGGACCACAGGGCTCGGTTTTGCGCGTCATGTCGGGCTGGCCCCAGCCCGACCGGCTTGTCGGTCGCAGAATTTTCCCTGGTCGGTGGACCGAGATCATCTCGTTACTTGACGGCAGAATTTTTTCTCACTAGGAAGAAAGTGTGTCTGACAAAGCCCCGACCAGCCCGGTCAGCCGTGAGCGGTCCCGTGAGATCAAGCGTCTCTCGGTGATCTTGGCCGCCCGGCAGGCCCGGCGGCTGTCCCGCGTCGACCTGGCGGAGATGACCGGCCTCTCGGCGGCCACTGTGACCGCGCTCGTGCGGGAACTCGTCGCCGAGGGCTACCTCATCGAACGCGGCCCGGGCGCGCCCACCACCGGCCGGCCCCGGGAGATGCTCGAGTTCAACCCCCGCGCCGAGCTGGTCGCGGCGGTGTCGCTGGAGCCGCCCCGGATCAGCTGCGAGATCGCCGACAGCGAGGGCGCGGTCATCGCGCACCGCGTCGCGCGGCTCGGCGCGAACGTGGTGGAGACCGTCTGCGAGTTCGTCCTCGACCTGGTCGGCGACAACCTGCCGTCGCTGCGCGGCGTCGCGATCGCGGTGCCCGGCGTGTCCAGCAACGGCGCGGTACGCCTCGCGCCGTCGGTCGGACTGGTCGAGGCGTGGCCGATCGGCGAATCGGTGCAACGGCGGCTCGGCGTACCGGTGGTCGTCGACAACGACGTCAACCTCATGGCCGCCGGCGAGTGCGTCGCCGGCGCCGGCGCGGACGTGGCCAACCTGCTGCTGATCCACGTCGCCGACGGCATCGGCGCCGGGCTCGTGCTCGACGGCAAGGTCCGCCGCGGCGCCAGCGGGGCCGCGGGCGAGGTCGGCTTCCTGCCGCTGGGCGGCGCGGCCGAGCGCCGCTACAGCGGCGTCGGCGAGTTCGAGGCCCGGTGGTCGGTGAACGCCATCGCGGAACGGGTCGTCGCGCTCAACCCGGGCCGCCGGCCCGAGTCGCCGGTACGGGAGCTGAGCCGGCTCGCCGCGACGTCGGCGCCCGCCCGCGCCTACCTCGACGAGGTCCTCGGCGCCTGGGCCGGGCTCATCCTCTCCTGCGCCTGCGTGGTCGACCCAGGGCTGGTGCTGCTCAGCGGCGCCGCCGCGGAACTCGACGACCCGGCGCTCGACCAGCTCCAGACCCTCGTCTCCGCCCGCACCCCGGCACCCACCGAGGTGCGGCGGGCCACCCTCGGCGACCAGGCCGTGCTGCACGGAGCGATCAGCTACGCGCTCTCGGCCGCGGTGCCCCGGCCCTCGCTTCCCTGACCACCACCCGACCCCCGACGACTCCGACACCGACCCCGACACCCACCCACCGTCACCGCAACCGTCGCGGCGACCGCGTCCCTGGCGACCGGTCGCGGCGCGATACGGCGCGCCCCGGTCCGGCGCGCCCCCCCGCGGACCCTCGACCCCGTCCCGGGGAACCGGCGAACCCGCCGGCGCCTCCGGTCGGGATCGCACACCGTCTTTTCCCGCTTCCGATAGTTCCCCCGCAAAGTGGAGGTACCAATGAAACGTCGTTTGGCCCTGGCCGTCGCGTTCAGCGCGCTGCTGGCCGTCAGCGCGTGCGGCAGCAGCGACGACGACAAGGACGCCGGCTCCTCCGGCTCCGCGTCGGCCGAGAAGGTCGTCATCTACAGCGCCCGCGACAAGTCGGTCACCGACTACGTCGTCGAGCAGTTCACGACCAAGAACCCCGAGTACAAGGGCAAGGTCGAGGTGCTCAACATGGGCGCCCAGGAGGTGCTCGAGCGGGTCCGCGCCGAGAAGGCCAACCCGCAGGCGTCCGTCTGGTGGGGCGGCACCCAGCAGGGCCTCGCCGCCGGCGCGTCCGAGGGCCTGCTGGAGTCCTGGCAGCCCTCGTTCGCCTCGAAGATCGACGCGCGGTACAAGGACGCCGAGGGCCGCTGGTTCGGCGAGATCCTGCTGCCCGAGGTCATCATGTACAACAACAAGGCGCTGACCCCGGAGACCGCGCCGAAGGACTGGGACGACCTGGTCGACCCGAAGTGGAAAGACAAGATCATCATCCGGGACGTGGCCGCCTCCGGCACCATGCGCTCGATCTACGCCTCGATGATCCAGCGCTTCACCGCCGACGGGTCCAACCCGCAGCCCGGCTACGACTGGCTGCGCAAGCTCGACGCCAACACCGTCGAGTACGCCGCCAACCCCAGCGACCTCTACCTGAAGATGTCGCGTGAGCAGGGCGTGGTCAGCGCCTGGAACCTCCAGGACATCCTGCTGCAGGCCAACGAGAAGATGCCGTTCGGCTACGTGATGCCGGCCTCGGGCGCCCCGGTGCTCGTCGACGGTGTGGCCGCGGTCAAGGGCGGCAACAGCGAGGGCGCGAAGAAGTTCCTCGAGTTCCTGTTCGACGACTCGCTGCGGGCCAGCCTGGCCAAGGACTACTTCCAGATCCCCGCTGTCGACATCGCCGAGAAGCCCGAGTGGCTGACCAAGC
Organism: Micromonospora sp. BL1; assembly: GCF_003667485.1. Taxonomy (NCBI): domain Bacteria; kingdom Bacillati; phylum Actinomycetota; class Actinomycetes; order Micromonosporales; family Micromonosporaceae; genus Micromonospora; species Micromonospora sp. BL1. The sequence continues at coordinate 29,354 of NZ_RCVK01000274.1, read as the reverse complement.
TCGACCTCAAGCCGATGGACGTCGACTGGGACGTGATCGGCAAGAACGAGACCGCCTGGATCACCCACTGGAACGCCCAGATCAAGGGCAAGGGCTAAGACGCTCGGATCCGGGCCGTGCTCCGGCACGGCCCGGCTTCGTCCTGGAAGGACCCACGAAATGATCGATGTCCGACTGACGGCGGTCAGTAAGCGCTTCGCCAAGTCGAGCGACTCCGCGGCGGTCGATGACGTCACCGTCACCATCGGAGCGGGCGAGTTCTTCACGCTGCTCGGACCGAGCGGTTGTGGCAAGACGACGACGCTGCGCATGGTGGCCGGCTTCTACTTCCCGACCTCCGGTCACATCCACTTCGGCGACGACGACGTCACGCACTGGACGCCCAACAAGCGGGACACCGGCATGGTGTTCCAGAACTACGCGCTGTTCCCGCACATGACAGTGGCGCAGAACGTCGCGTACGGGCTCAAGGTCCGCCGGGTCTCCCGCGCCGACCAGGCCCGCCGGGTGGAGGAGGCGCTCGCCCAGGTGCACCTCGCCGGGTACGGCGACCGGCGCATCGACGCGCTCTCCGGCGGCCAGCAGCAGCGCGTCGCGCTGGCGCGGGCCCTGGTGATCCGCCCTCGCACCATGCTGCTCGACGAGCCGCTGTCGAACCTCGACGCGAAGCTGCGCGAGGAGACCCGCGCCGAGATCCGGCGCATCCAGCGGGAGAGCGGCACCACCTCGATCTACGTCACCCACGACCAGGCCGAGGCGATGGCGATGTCGGACCGGATCGCGGTCATGGAGTCCGGCCGGGTCCAGCAGGTCGGCTCCCCGCACGAGGTCTACTACCAGCCCGCGAACGCGTTCGTGGCCCGGTTCATCGGACGCAGCAACGTGCTGAGCCTGCCGGTGACCGGCGCCGCGGAGCAGCGCGTCCAGGTACGCCTGCCCGGCGGCGCCACCATCGAAGTGGGCGCTCCCGCCGGTCACGGGCTCGCCGAGGGCGACACCGCACTGGTCTCCGCGCGCCCCGAGCACATCGCGCTCGGCGGCGACGACGGCACGGCGGCCATGCGCGGCCGGATCAGCCACGTCGAGTTCACCGGCATGGCCACCCACATCACGGTCGACGTCGACGGCGCCGAGGTGATGGCCGCACTGGTCGACGCGCCCGCCGGCATCCAGCTCGGCGACGTCGTGGGCCTGCGGCTCACACCGGAGCGGCTCTGGGTGGTCAAGCCGTGACCGCTGCGACCCCGACCGCCCCCGGCTGGGCGGCGGCCCTCGGCCGGCGCCTGGCCGGCGGAGCCGGCTCCCGATGGTTCCCCTACCTGCTGGTGCTGCCGCTGGTCCTGGTGCTCTGGGGCTTCGTCGTCCAGCCGATGTTCGCCACGTTCCGGGAGAGCGTCAGCGCCAACGGCAGCGACAACTACCTCCAGTTCCTCTCCTCCTCCGGGGTGGCCCGCGAGTCGCTGTTCACCTCGCTGTTCATCTCGGCGGCCAGCGTGCTGCTCTGCGGCATCGTCGGCGTGGCGATGGCGTTCCTGCTCAAGCGCTTCCACTTCCGCGGCCGGCGGCTCATCGAGGCGTTCATCCTCGTGCCGGCGGCCCTGCCGCCGCTGATCGGCGCCGTCTCCTTCCAGCTGCTCTACAGCAACATCGGCATCGTGCCGCGCGGCCTTCAGGCGCTGCTCGGCACCGACAAGCCGGTCCTGGCCTTCGACGGCATCGCCGGCGTGCTGGTGGTGCACACGTTCACCATGTACCCGTTCTTCTACCTGGCCGCCTCCGCGGCGCTGGCCGGGATGGACCCCTCGGTGGAGGAGGCGGCGTACAACCTCGGCGCGGGCCGGGTACGCGTGTGGCGCACCGTCCTGCTGCCGATGCTCACCCCGGCGCTGATCTCGGCGTCGCTGCTGGTCTTCATGACGTCACTGGCGTCCTACACCGCGCCACTGCTGTTCAACGTCAGTCAGACCATGACCATGCAGATCTACATCAACCGCACCAACGGCGACCTGCCGATGGCCTCGGCGTACGCCTCCGTGCTCGGCATCGTCTCGATCATCTTCCTGCTGGCCATGCGCTGGTACGAGGGGCGGCGCAACTACCAGTCGCAGTCCAAGGGCATCTCGGCGGTCCGGCGGGAGATCACCAACCCGATCGGCCGCTGGCTCGCCCCGCTCGCCTCGGTGCTGGCCACGCTGGTCCTGCTCGCCCCGGTCGGCGCGATCGCGCTCGTCGCGTTCTCCGCGGACCGGTCCTGGACCACCGAGGTGCTGCCGCCGACGTACACGTTCGAGAACTTCGTCACCATCTTCACCGACCCCAAGGCGTTCCAGCCGATCCTCAACTCGGTGCAGATGAGCCTCCTCGCGGTCGTGGGCTGCGTGGTGATCGGCGTGCTCATCGCGTACGCGGTGCGGCGGCTGACGTTCGTCGGTCGCGGCCTGCTCGACGTGGCCGTGATGATCGCCTGGGCGCTGCCCGGCACGGTCGTGGCGATCAACCTGATCTCGGCGTTCAGCACCGGCAACGCGTTCAGCTTCGGGCAGGTGCTGGTCGGCACGTTCTGGATCCTGCCGCTGGCCTACTTCGTGCGGTTCCTGCCGATCGTGTTCCGGTCCAGCTCCGCGACGCTGGCGCTGATCGACCCGTCGCTGGAGGACGCGGCGCGCAACCTGGGCGCCTCCTGGCTGCGCGCGTTCTACACGATCACCGTGCGGCTCATGCTGCCCGGCGTGCTCGCCGGCGCGCTGCTGGCGTTCGTGCACGGCGTCGGCGAGTTCGTCGCCTCGGTGCTCATCTACACCTCGTCGACGGTGCCGATCTCGGTGGCCATCAACAACCGGATGTACAGCTTCGAGCTGGGCACCGCGGCCGCCTACGGCATGCTCCAGGTGCTGCTCATCTTCGTGGTGATGTGGTTCTCCGGGCGGCTGGAGAGCAGCCGGACCGCGACCCGGAGGGCCGAGCAGTGGACGAACTGATCGAGCGGTGGCGGACCGGGGGAGGACTGCTCCCGGTCACCCGGGTACCCGGGCACGCGTTCGCCGCCGTGACCGAGGCGGCCGACCTGGCGGTGCTGCCGGTCGGCGCGGTCGAGTGGCACGGTCCGCACCTGCCGATCGGTACCGACCTGATCCTGGCCGAGGGCTTCGCCGGGGAACTGGCCACCGGGTCCGCCCGGGCGGTGCTCTTCCCGGCCACGCCGTACGCCGCCTGCCCCGGCCAGACCCGGCCCTGGCCGGGCACCGTGGCGCTGCGCCCGGAGATCGCCGTCGGCTACCTCGCCGACGTGCTCGCCGGCATCGTCGAGGCGGGTCTCACCCGGGTGCTCGTGGTCAACGGGCACGACGCCAACATGTCCACCGTCCGCGCCGCGATGGAGTGGGTGTCCGGGCGGCACCGGGCCAGCATGATGCTGGTGAACTGGTTCCAGCTCGTCGGCCCGGACGAGACGGCCGGGATGTTCGGGGAGCTGCCCGCCCGCGGGCACGGCGGCGCGTACGAGAGTTCCGCGGTGCTCGCCTTCGACCCGGCCGCGGTGCGCCTGGACGCGGCGCCGGACCTGCCGCCGAAGCCGAAGCTGCCCACCCCGTACCCGTACGTGCTGGTGGAGTCGCGGCCGGACCCCTGGCAGGGCTGGTCGGGCCACATCTCGCTGGCCGGCGAGGAGGCCGGCGGCCGGATCCGCGTCACCGCCGGCGCACGCCTGCGCGAGCTGGTCGGGGCGTGGCTCGCCGCGCCGCTGCCCGGGCCGCCCGGCGCCGACGGGCCGGACCAGACGACCGGATGACCACGCGCGGCACGCCGCACGACAACGCACCACCTCGGGAGGCCACCATGAGCCCGTCACTGACCGTCTACCAACAGCACCATCTCCGCGTCGTGTTCGACCACCACGTCGCCAACCTCTACCCGGCGATGGTCACGGCCAGCAAGGCCCACGTCGTCATGCTCGCCGAGCAGGGCCTGATCTCCGACGAGGCCGCCGCGACGATGCTGCGCGGCCTGGTCGCCCTCACCGGTGACCGGCCCGAGGAGCTGGAGTACGACGGCAGCGTCGAGGACGTCTACTACACGCTGGAGAAGCGTCTCGCCGCCGCGGCGGGCATCGAGGTGTCGCAGCTGAGCGTGCAGCTCGCGCGCAGCCGCAACGACCTCGACGCCGGCGTCTTCCGGATGGTGCTGCGCGACCAGCTGCTCCAGGTGCTCGACGCGCTGCTGGCCACCGGCCGGACCGTGCTGGACCGCGCGGACCGGCACGCCGACGTGGTGGTCACCGGCTACACGCACCGCCGCCCGGCCCAGCCGACCAGCATCGGGCACGTCTTCGCCGGCTACGCCGAGGCGCTCGCCGGTGAGGCCGCCGCGTACGCCGACCTGCTGGACGAGATGAACCGGTCGCCGCTGGGCTCCTGCGCCTTCGCCGGCACCGACCTGGACATCTCGCCCCGCCGCCTGGCCGACCTGCTCGGCTTCGACCAGCTCATCGTCAACTCGTACGAGGCGGTGGCCGGCGCCGACCACCTGGTCCGGGTCGCCACGCTCAACGCGCAGGCGCTCGCCACCGGCGCCCGCCTCGCCCGCACCCTGATGGACTGGCTGAGCTGGGGCTGGGTGGTCACGCCCGGCGAGTTCACCCAGGGCAGCAGCATCATGCCGCAGAAGCGCAACCCGGTGGTGCTGGAACACCTCGTCTCGATGGCCGGCGCCGCCGCGGCCGACGCGGCGAGCGTGCTCAACAACGTCGGCGCCGCCTGGTGGGAGGACTCGAACAACGCCACCACCGACGTGCAGTCCCGGCTCTGGGAGGGCGACGACCGGGCGTACCGGTTCTTCTCGCTGCTCGGCGGCCTGATCGAGAAGCTGGACCCGCAGCGCCCGCCGTCCGGCGAGGAGATCGTCGCCTCCGGCGCCACCACCACCGCGGCGGCCGACGCGCTGGCCCGCCACGGCGTGCCGTTCCGGGGAGCCCACTCGCTGCTCGGCCGGCTGGTCCGCGGCGGCGCGCCGGCCACCTGGACCGACGAGCTGGTCCGGTCCACCGCCGCCGACCTCGGTCTGACGCTCGACGACACGGCGGTCCGGGACCTGCTGGCCGCCGCGGTCCGCCCCGAACTCGTGCTGCGCCGCGCCCAGGCCGACGGCCCCGGCGAGGCGGCCGTCCGGGACCAGGTCGGGCGACTGTCTACAATGCTCGACGCGGTGCAGGAGCGGGCGCAGACGTTGCGCGAGCGGCTGACCCGTGCCGACGCGGCTCTCGCCGAGGCGGTCGCGGCGAGGGTAGGCCCGTGACGGGGCGGCAGACGCAGCTGGCCGTGGTCGCGGACGTCGTGTCGCGGCGACCACGTGATCTGGACCGACGGCCCGAAGGGCGATCTGACATCACCATGGAACGACCGGCAAATCCACGCCTGCTCGGCATCGACTTCGGCGGCACCAAGATGGCGATCGGCGTGGGCGACACCGACGGCCGACTGCTCGCCTCCGAGCGCCTGCCCACGATCGCCGAGCAGGGCGCGCAGCAGGCCCTCACCCGGGCACTGGACCGGGCGTGCGAACTCGCCGAGCAGACCGGCGGCACGATCGTCGCGGCCGGCATCGCCTCGCCCGGCGTCGTCCACGACCACGGCATCGAACTGGCGCCGAACGTGCCCGGCTGGGAACAGTTGCGGCTGGGCGAGGCGGTCCGCGCCCACCTGAACCTGGCGCACGTGCGGGTGACGAACGACCTGAAGGCCGCCGCCTACGCCGAGCTGCGGCTCGGGGCGCTGCGCGACGCCGATCCCGGACTCGTCGTCGGGCTGGGCACGGGAGTCGCCGCGGCGGTCACCGTCAACGGCGAGGTGCTGCCGGGCCGCCACGGCGCGGCCGGCGAGATCGCCTACGGACTGACCGACCTCAGCTGGCCGCCCCGCCTGGAACCGATGCTGGAGGCGACGTTCTCCGGCCGGGCCCTGGACGAGCTGGCGCAGCGGCTCGGGGTGGACGGCCGGGCGGCCGGCCTGTGTGCCGCCGCGGAGCAGCCCGGACCGGTACGCGATCAGCTCCGCCTGCGCGTCGACGAACTGGCCCGCCAGCTCGTCACGTGCTGCCTGCTGCTCGACCCGCAGCGGATCGTGCTGGTCGGCAGCGTCGCGGGCAACGACCTGGTGCGGGAACTGCTGACCGAACGGCTCACCCACACGCTGCCGTACCCGCCGGAGATCGTGCTGTCGGACTTCGCGCAGGACGCCGCGCTGCTCGGCGCGCTCGTCATGGCCACCGAGGCCCAGCCCGCGGTGGTCTGACCGGAACCACTGGAAGACGCCGCCGGGCGGGGCGCACGGGAGCGCCCCGCCCGGCTCACGCCGACCGGCTCAGGGCGCGGAGCGTCGCACCCGTCGACGGTTCCCGGCCCGGCGTCACGGTTCAGCCGGCGGACGCCTCGGCGCGGCGTACCACCTCGGTGGCGGCGCGCACCACGGCCCGGTCCAGCAGCCGGCCGTCGGCGTCGGTGGCCACCCCGGAGCCGCCGCGTTCGGCCCGCTCCAGCGCCGCCAGCACGGCCCGGGCGGAAGCCACCTCCTCGGCGCTGGGGGTGAACACCTCGTTGATGGTTGCGATCTGCCCGGGGTGGATGGCACTGCGGGCGCGGAAGCCCTGCCGCAACAGCGCCCTGGTGGTCCGCTCCAGCCGCTCGGGGTCGCGCAGCGTCGTCTCCACCGGTCCCACCGCGGGGGCGATGCCCGCGGCCGCCGACGCGACGACGACCTGGGCGCGGATCGGGGCGAACTCGGCGCGGTCCGGTCCGGGCTGCAACCCCAGCTCGCCGGCGAGGTCCGCCTCGCCGAGGCCGAGCCGCAGCACCCGCGGCGCTTCGGCCACCCGCGGCGCGGTGAGCACGCCCCGGGCGGTCTCGATCAGCGCCACCACCCGGAACGCCGGGGCGTCCGGGCCGAGCCGCCGCTGCACCCGGGTCAGCGCGGCGTCGACCTCGGCGAGCAGCTCCGGCTCGGCCTTCGGCACCCACACCCCGGCCGCCGCGGGGGAGAGCACCTCGACGTCCGCCTCGACCTGGTCGCTGTTGATCCGCACCCACAGCGCGGGGCCGGACGGCGCGGCGGCGCCCAGGTACCCGGCGACCGTCTCCCGGGCCTGCGCCTTGCGAGCGGGTGTGACCGCGTCCTCCAGGTCGAGCACGAGCGCGTCCGCGCCCCGCCCGGCCGCCTTGTCCAGCAGGTCCGCCCGGTCGCCCGGCACGTACAGGTAACTGCGCGCCACCGCCATCTGTCGTTCCCCCTACCGCTGCGGGCGGGCGAGGTAGCGGCCGGCCGGCTCGCCGGTCACCTTGCCGTCGACGAGCACGTGCTGCCCGCGGACGAAGGTGTCGGTGACCCGGGCGGTCAGCTCGAAGCCCTCGAACGGCGTGTACTCCTGCGTCGACTCGGAGTCCTCGGCGCGCACCGTCCAGGTCGAGTCCGGGTCGACCAGGCAGATGTCGGCGTCGTACCCCTGCACCAGCGCGCCCTTGTTGCGCAGGCCGAAGCGCTGCGCCGGGTTCCACGAGGTCAGCTCCGCCACCCGCTGGTACGACAGGCCGCGCCGGTTGCCCTCGGTGACCAGTCCGGGCAGCAGGTACTCGGCGCCGCCGAACCCGGACTTGGCGACGAAGATGTCGTCGCGCGGCTCACCGAACTTGACCTCGTCCTTGCAGCAGGCGTGGTCGCTGACCACCCAGTCGATCTTGCCGTCCAGGACGTACCCCCAGAGCGCCTCGACGTCGGCGCGCGGGCGCAGCGGCGGGTTGACCTTGCCGCCCAGGCCGTGCGCGGTGTCGATGTCGGCCACCAGGTGGCCGATTGTCACCTCGCGGCGGAAGTCGATGTGCGGGAACGCCCGCGCCATCCGCAGCGCCGCGTCGACCGCCTTCTCCGAGGTCAGGTGCAGCAGGTTGATCTTCGGCAGCCCGGTCTCGTGCGCCAGGTACGACGCGATCGACACGGCCAGTCCCTCGGAGTGCGGCGGCCGCGAGGCGTGGTACGCCTCCAGCCCGCGCAGCGTGCCGTCCTGCTCGACCTGCTTGGTGTACGCGCTCATGATCTCGGCGGTCTCGCAGTGCAGCGACAGCGAGATCTCGTCGGCCAGCTCGGGGAAGCGCTCCCGGGCCGCCTGGATACCCCGCATCACGAACTCGAAGTGGGCGTAGTCGTACCGCTCGCCCTCCGGGATCATCAGGAAGGAGTTCTGGTCGGCGGAGCGGCCGTGCAGGCCGTGGCTGCCGTAGAACATGAAGATCTTGAACGAGGTGACGCCGTGCTCCTCGACCAGCGACGGCACCTCGCCGATGTGCTCCCGCGACATCGGCGCCAGGTGGAAGCCGTAGTCGATGTAGGAGCGGCCCTCCGTGGCGGCCAGCACCTCGGGGAAGAAGTCGGCGTACCGGCCGCCCCGGTTGAGGTAGTACTGCCCGGTGCGCATGTAGTTCAGCGCCGTGGTGACGCCACCCTGCACCGAGGCGCGGCTCTCCGAGACGGCGTCCTCGCTCAGCGGGTTGTAGATGCCCCAGTGCTGGTGCGCGTCGACCACACCGGGGAAGGCGAGCCGGCCGCCGCCGTCGACGACCTGGGCGGCCTCCGCCCGGTCGATCTGCGGGGCGACGCGGCTGATCCGTCCGTCGGTGACGCCGATGTCCATCAGCTCGGGCTCGGGCCGGTCGTGCCGGACCACGCGGACGTTCGTCAGCAGCAGGTCGTAGGTGCTCATGGTGTTGCTCCTCGTGCTCGGTTCAGCGGCGGTTGATCAGGCCCATCAGGCCGTGGACGTCGGGGGCCCGGTCCAGCCGGTGGACCTCCTCGGTGATGCGGTCGGCGGTCGCCTCCGGCAGGGCGGCGGCGTTGGTGCGGAACTTGACCGCCAGTTCGGCGTCGCTGAGCGGACGCTGCGGCCCGCCCCGGTTGGCGAGCACCTCCTGCACCCACTCCCGCCCGTCGCGGGTGACCACCCGCAGCACGGCCGGGAACTGGTGCGGGAAGATCGCGTCGCACCGCTCGTCGCCCACCACGTCGACCAGCGCCATCAGCGCCCGCCGCTGCGGGTCGTGCGCCAGGGCGTCGGTGAAGTCGGCGAGGTCCACGCCGAGACCGCCGCCGCCGACCAGGCCGGCGACGACCGCGTACGGGCCGCTGAACTGCGCCTCGTAACCGGTCTGCGGCGCACGCTTGCGCTCGATGGGCTGGCCGATGGTGCGCACCGTCGGCGACGGCACGCCGAGCGTGATCGACTCGATCTGGTCCAGCGGCAGCCCGCGCTCGCGCAGCGCGATCGCCGCGTCGATGGCCGCGTGGGTGAAGTGGTTCGCCGGGTACGGCTTGAAGAAGATGCCCGGTGCCGCCCAGTCGGTGCCGAGCCCGCGGACGATCTCGTCGCCGTCGAACTCGCCGCGCAGGAACGCCTGGAAGAAGCCGAAGCGCCCCTCCAGCACGGTCGGCGGGCCGGTCACGCCGTGCCGGGCCAGCTGCGCGGCGCTGACCGCCGCGTGCGCGGCCCAGCCGCAGTGGATCCGCTTGACCGTGCCGCCGTTGCGGTTGGACTCGATCAGCCCGGCCGCCATCGAGGCGGACACGCCGAGCGCGTCGAGCGCGCCGTCGGCGTCCAGCTTCAGCAGCCGGGCCGCGGCGACCGCGCCGCCGAGCGTGCCGCAGATCGAGGTGGCGTGCTGCCCGTGCTCGAAGAAGACGGAGTTGCCGGCGGCCGGGTCGTAGCCGGCCATGCCGAGCCGGACGCACACCTCCAGGCCGACGGCGATGGCCGCGACGGTCTCCTGCCCGGACGCCCCGGACGCCTCGGCGGCGGCCAGCGCGGCCGGCACCACCGACGCGCTGGGGTGCAGCACCGACGGCAGGTGCGTGTCGTCGTAGTCGAGCGAGTGCGCCAGCACGCCGTTGGCGAACGCGGCCAGCGCGGCCGGGACCTTCTCGTCCAGTCCGACAGCGGTGGCCTGGCCCCGGCCGCCCTGCTCGGCGACGTAGTCCAGCGCCGCCTGGCTGGTCGGCAGCGGCCGGGCCGCCACGCACAGGCCGAGCACGTCCAGGACGCGGGCGCGGACGCTCGCGACCACGTCGTCGGGCAGCGTCTCGGCGGCGGTGTCGGCGGCGAAGGCGGCCAGGTGGCGGCCCAGGGTCGGCTCAGCCACGGCTGATCACCGCCAGCGGGCGCACCGGGGAGCCGGTGGCGCCGTACAGCGGCAGCGGCGCCATGACGAAGGTGAACTCGTGCACCCCGTCGCGGGCCAGCTCCTCCAGCGCCATCGTCTCGATCAGGTAGATGCCGTGCTCCACCAGCAGGATCCGGTGCGCCGGCAGCGAGCTGTGGCCCTTGCCCGGCGGCAGGCACTCGAAGGCGATGGTGTCCGCGCCGGCGGCGTGCACCTGACGCTGCGCCAGCCAGGTCGCGCCGTCCGCGCCGACTCCCGGCACGCCGGAGTCCTTGCCGATGTACTGGTTGCGGTCCTCGTGGTCGAACAGCCGGCCCCACCCGCTGCGGATGAGCACCACGTCGCCCGCGCCCACCGGCGTGCCCTGCCGGGACTCCGCGGCGTCCAGGTCGGCCGGGGTGATCTCGTAGCCGGGCTCGCAGGCCTCCACGCCCAGCGCGGCGGGCACGTCCAGCAGCACGCCCCGGCGGACCATCGGCGCGACGGTGTGCACGCCCAGCTCGTCGAACCGGCCGCCGACCTGCGCTTCGGCGGCGTCGGCGCCGCCGTGCAGCCGGCCGTCCTGGGAGACGTGCGCGAGCGCGTCGACGTGCGTGCCGACGTGCGTGCCCATCACCAGCAGGTCGTTGGCGGCGGAGCCGCCGTCGGCCCGCACCATGTCGCCGTGGCGGCGGGGCAGGGTGAGCCCGAACGCCGGGTGGTTCGGCGACTGCGGCATGCCGACGGTCAGCCGCCGGCCCAGGTCGTAGATCGTGACACCGGCCTGCACGGCGTCGAGCAGGCGGTCGGCGGTTCTGGCAGTGGTGCCCACGGGGTTCCTCGCGTTTCGGCTGTCGGCGTCGTCAGGCGACGACGCCACGGGCTTTCAGGTCGGCGATCTCGGCCGGGTCGCAGCCGAGTTCCTCGACGAGCAGGGCGTCGGTGTCGGCGCCGGGGGAGCGGCCGGTGAACCGGATCCGGCCCGGCGTCTCCGACATCCGCCACATGACGTTGTGCATCCGCATCGGGCCGAGGTCCGGATCGTCGACCGTGGTGATCATCTCGGTGGCCTGGACGTGCGGGTCCTCGACGATGTCCTTGGCGCTGTAGACCGGGGCGACGGCGGCGCCGGCCTCGGCGAACGCCGCCGCCACCTCGTCGCGGGTCCGCTCGGCGATCCACGAGCCCACGTACTCGTCGAGCAGGTTCGCGTGCGCCACCCGTCCGACACCGGTACGGAACCACGGCTCGTCGATCACCTCGGGGTGGCCCACCAGCCGCAGCACCCGCTCAGCGATGGCCTGGGCGCTGGTGGAGATCGCCACCCACGAGCCGTCCTTGGTCTGGTACGTGTTGCGCGGCGCGTTGTTCGTCGAGCGGTTGCCCTGCCGCTGCTCCACCACGCCGAGCTGGTCGTAGACGGTGGGACCGGGACCGACGGCGGTCATGATCGGTTCCAGCAGGCTCATGTCGACGACCTGGCCCCGGCCGCCGGAGCGCTCCCGGTGCCAGAGCGCCATCATCACGGCCGACGAGGTGGCGATGCCGCAGATGCTGTCCGCCAGCCCGAACGCGGGCAGCGTGGGCGGGCCGTCGGCGGTGCCGGTCAGGTGGGCGAAGCCGCTCATCGCCTCGGCCAGCGTGCCGAACCCGGCGCGGGAGGCGTACGGGCCGGTCTGCCCGAAGCCGGTGATCCGGGCGATCACCAGACCGGGGTTGACCCGGTGCAGCTCCTCCGGGCCGACGCCCCAGCGCTCCAGCGTGCCCGGCCGGAAGTTCTCCACCAGCACGTCGGCGCGCTCGGCCAGCCGCAGCAGCAGCGCCGCGCCCTCCGGCGCGGACAGGTTCAGCCCGACCAGCCGCTTGTTGCGGGAGATCTCCTTCCACCACAGGGGATGGCCGTCCTTGGCCTTGCCGTGGCCGCGCATGCTGTCACCCATGGTCGGATGTTCGATCTTGATCACGTCGGCGCCGTAGTCGCCGAGGATCTGACAGCACAGCGGTCCGGCGAGGATCGTCGAGACGTCCAGCACCCGCAGGCCCGTCAGCGGTCCGTCACTCACCTGTTCCACCTCCCCAGTTCTGTTCCTGACCCGTCCGGCCGGCGACACGCTGCGCCGGCGGCCGGAAACCCAGTTCGGCGGAGATCTCCGCCGCCGCCGCGGCGACCAGCGCACCGTGCGCGGCGCACACCTCCGGGGTGAACCGGTTCTGCGGCCCGCACAGCGAGATCGAGCCGAACACCTGCCCGGTCGCGTAGCGCACGACCGCGGCGACGCTGCCGGCGCCGTTCTGCCGTTCACCCATGCTCACCGCGTACCCCTGGCGGCGGACCCGGGCCAGCTCGGCCCGCAGCTTCGCGGTGGAGGTGATGGTGGCCGGGGTGACCGCGTCCAGCGGGTGGTGGCCGAGGTAGTCGTCCACCTCGGCGTCCGGCAGCGCCGCCAGGATCGCCTTCGACGACGACCCGGAGTGCAGCGCGTGGCTGGTGCCCAGGGACACCGACATCCGGACCTCGTGCGGCGAGAGCACCTGGTCGATGTAGACGCGCGACCAGCCCTGCCGCACCGACAGCGTGGCGGTCTCGCCGCTGTCGCGGACCAGCCGGACCAGGTACCGGCGCGCGATGTCCGGCACGTCCAGCGCGCGCAGCGCGGCCAGGCCCACCGCCAGCGCGCCGGTGCCGAGGCGGTACCGCTTGGTCTCCTCGTTGAAGGTGAGGAAGTTGTCGGCCACCAGCTCCTTGAGTATCCGGTGGGCGACCGCCTTCGGCAGGCCCAGTTCCCGCGCGATCGTCGACACGCCGAGGGTCTCCGGTGCCCGTTCGGCGATGATGTTGACGATGTCGAGGGCGCGTCCCAGACCGGAACGGGTCCGGCCGGCGCTGCTCTCGACGACCGTTGTCGTGATCATCTCTGTTCCTCCAGTGTCGACGTACGTGTGCGGGGTGCCGGGCGTCAGGCGGGCGCGACGGGGGTCTTCCCGGGCGGGAGGCCGCCGGCCTGCCGGGGTCGCTCCCGCGCGATGACGAGCGCCACCGAGGCGAGCACCACGGCACCGGCGAGCACCTGTCGTCCGGACAACGATTCATCCAGCACCATCATGCCGAGCAGGACCGCCACCACCGGGTTGACGTACGCGTAGGTGGACGCGAGCTGGATCGGCGCGTTGCGCAGCAGCCACGTGTAGACGCTGAAGCCGACCACTGTGCACACCAGCATCAGGTACGTCCACGCCAACCAGGACCGGCCGGTCACGTCGGCCGGACGGAACCGCCCCAGCTCACCGCTGACCACGCTCGCCACCGCCACCGCGACGCCGCCGACGAGCATCTGCCAGCCGGTGCCCACCAGGTGGTCGGCCGGCATCTGCAGCCGCTGCGACAGCGTCGAGCCCAGCGCCCACACCATCGTGGAGACCACCAGCAGCAGCATCCCGCCCAGGTGCCCTCCCTGCGTCGGCACCGAGAACAGCAGCGCCAGCCCGGCCACCCCGCCGAGCACACCCACCGCCGCCAGCGCCGACGGCCGCGGCCCGACGGCCAGCCGCAACACCAGCACCCACAGCGGCATGCCCGCCACCAGCAGCGACGCCAGCCCGGTCGGCACGTACTGCTGGCCCAGGGCGAGCAGTGCGCTGCCCGCACCGACCATCAGCAGCCCGCTGGCGCCCACTCCGCCCCACTGCTGCCGGGGCAGCAGCAGCCCGGCCGGTCCCCGGCGCAGCGCCGCCACCGCGAACAGCAGCAGCGCCGCGGCCAGGAACCGGGCCGAGGTGGCGACCAGCGGCGGGATGCTGTCCAGGGCCACCCGATTGCCCAGGTAGGTCGAGCCCCAGATCAGGTAGACCGCGCCGAGCCCGACGGCCAGGGCCATCGGGCCGGCGGGCCGCGGCGGATCCGCCGGGTGGCGGACCGCTGCGGGCTCGGTCAGGTCAGCGGTGGCCATCGACCCGGATCGCCACCGCGGTGTTGCCCCGCAGGGCGTTCGAGTAGGGACACATCCGGTCGGCCAGCTCCACCGCGCGTTCCAGGTCGGCCTGCGGGCACTGCGGCGCGGACACGTCCAGCACCACCGCGATCGCGTACCGGCCGTCCTCGGTCTGCCCGAGGGAGACCGAGGCGGTCACCGTCGTCGGGCCGGGCTTGACGCCGGCCTGCCGGGCGGCGACGGCGAGCGCGCTGTCGAAGCAGGCCGCGTAGCCGGCCGCGAACAGCTCCTCCGGGTCGGTGCCGGGCGCGTCCGGACCCCGCTGCGCGGGGCGGGTCAGGTCGACCCGCAGCGACCCGGTCAGCGACCGGGCGCTGCCGCCCCGGCCGCCGGAGACCTCGACGGTCGCGGTGTAGAGCGTGTTCGCCGGTACGACCTTCGCCTCGGCGACCGGGGTGCCCGCGTTCACGCCGCCACCTCCCGCCCGAGGTCGGCGTGCACCTGCGCGGCGACCGCGTCGGCGAACGCCTCCGGCTGCTCGTCGGCCACGAAGTCGGTGCCACCGGGGATGGTGACCAGCTCGGCGCCGGGCAGCGCGGCCCGCACCTGCGGCGTCATCCGGTCCAGCAGGTCGTCGGCGCCGTGCAGCAGCACGATGGGCAGCGCGTCCAGGGCGGCGGTGTCCACGTGGTGGTCGAACACCGCCCGGTACGCGGTGGCGTAGTCCGGACCGGTCAGCAGGTACTCGGTGACCTGGCGGTCCGCCTCCTCCGGGGTCAGGCGGGGGTACAGGCCGTACACCCGGTCCCAGATCACCGTCAGATGCCCGCCGTCGCGCGCCGGCACGTAGCCGGGCGCGTACGACCGCTTTTTCTCTGCCCGCTCCTGCTCGTCGTAGAGCGGGATGCCCTGGAGGATCAGCCGGTGCACCCGCTCCGGCGCGGACATCAGCGCCTCCGCGCCGACGATCGCGCCGGTGTGCTGCCCGAGCAGGTGTACCCGGGACAGCCCGAGGGCGTCGGCGAACTGCCACACCCCGGCCGCGTACTCCGGGATGGACCACGGGCGCGGCGGCGCGTCGGACATGCCGAAGCCCGGCGTGTCCGGGGCGATCACCCGCAGGCCGCGGCGGGCCAGCGGCTCGATCACCGCGTCGTAGGTGGCCGAGGAGAGCGGGGACTGGTGCAGGATCAGCAGCACCGGGGCGTCGGCGTCGCCGCCGTGCCGGTAGTGCACCTGACCCCACGGCACGTCGACGTAGGCGCGGCGGGCCACGCCGCGGGCCCGGGTCACTCCGCCACCGCCAGCGCCGCCATGACCTCGATGACGTGCTTGATGCCGGCCTTGTAGTCGTCCAGCCGGATGTTCTCGTTCGGGCCGTCCACTCCGGAGTCGGCACGGGAGACGCCGACGCCGACGATCGGGCGGTCGGCGATCACGCCCTGGTTGCCGATCCACTGCGTGTACGGCTCGATCACCGGCTCGGTCCCGTACACCCGGCGGGCCGCGTCGGCGACCAGCGCGACGAACGGGTCGCGGTGGTCGGTGAGGTTGGGTCGGCTGGTCGCCATCACCTCGATGCGCAGGTCACCGAAGCCGGTCGCCGCGAGGTGGTCGCGGATGCAGCCGAGCACCCGGTCCGGGTCCTGGCCCGGCACCAGCCGGATCTCCAGCTTCGCCGAGGCGGTCGACGGGATGCCCAGCGTCACGTCGTCGCGCATGTCGCCGCCGGCGAAACCGGCGACGGTGAGCGTCGGCACGGTCCGGATGGCCACGGCGGCGGCCTGGTCGTCCAGGTCACCGGTGAACCGGTCGACCTGCGCCCGCTTGCGCAGGAAGTCCCCGTCGAACGCCACCTTCTCCAGCAGCGCCCGCTCCTCGTCCGTCGGCGGCCGGGCGTCGTCGGCGAAACCGGGGATCGTCACGGTGCCGTCGGGCCGCTGCAACTGCGCCAGGGCGGCGGCCAGCCGGGCCGTGGCAGCCGGCAGCAGCGCGGTGTTCTGGCTGGTCAGGTCGCGCGGCAGGGTCTGCGCGGTGAGCCGCAGGTAGAGCACGCCCTTCTCGGCGAGCTTGAGCAGCAGCCGGTCCTCGCCGTCGAGCCAGGAGTTCTCCCACAGCGCCGCGTCGCTGGCGAGCCGGTCGGCGTGCGCCTGCACGAACGAGCCCAGACCCGGGCTGTGCAGCCACTTCTTGCCCTCGAAGATGATCCGGTTGGTCACCGGCGGGGTCAGCCCGGCCAGCTTCCAGGCCGCCGCCGCGTGGATGCGGGACATGACGACGCCCTTGTCGTCGGCCACGCCCCGGGCGTACAGCCGGCCGTCGTGGATCTCCGCCGCGTACGGCGGGCTGATCCAGTCGGCGTCGTCACCGGCCGGCTCGACCTCCACGTCGTAGTGGGTGAAGTGCAGCAGCGTCTTGTCACCCTCGCCCGGCACCTCGGCCAGCACGTACGGGTACGACTGCTCCCACGGGATGATCTCGGCTTCGCCGCCCCAGCGGCGGACCGACCCGGCGATGAACTCGGCGGTGGCCTCCATCTGCTCCGGCTCCTGGCGGCGGCTGCGGATGCGGCACAGCTGCTGGAGCTCCTCGACGAACTCGTCGAAGTGCGCGTCGACGGCCGCGAGAGCGGCCGCGGTATCCGGTTTGGGCATGGTGGTCCTCACAGAAGGGGTCGGAGAGGGGGAAGTCAGTGGATGGTGACGCCGCCGTCGACGAAGATCGTCTGCCCGGTGGTCATGGCGGCGGCGTCACTGAGCAGGTAGGCGACTGCGTTGGCGACGTCCTGCGGCTGCGCCATCCGGCCCAGCGGGATGCTCGCCATCTTGTCGGCCAGGTACGCCTCGTCACCGCGTACGTCGGAGGTCATGTCGGTGGGGACGATCGTGGGTCCGACGGCGTTGACCCGGATCCGGTCCGGCGCCCACTCCAGGGCGAGCACGCGCGCCATGTGCATCACGCCGGCCTTGCTGACGCAGTACCCGAGCGTGTTCAGCACCGCGATGTGCCCGTTCGTGGAGCCGATGTTCACCACCGCGCCGCGGGTCTGCCGCAGCGCCGCGTACGCGGCCTGGCACATCCGGAACGTACCGGTCAGGTTGACGTCCAGGACGGCGGTGAAGTCCTCCTCGGACATCGTGGCCGCCGGCCCGCGCCGGACGATCCCGGCGTTGTTGACGAGCAGGTCGAGGCGGCCGTGGGAGTCGAGTACCTCGGCCACCAGGTCGGTGCAGGAGGCGGCCGACCGGACGTCCACCCGGTGCCGGGTGTGCGCGCCGCCGGTCAGCTCGGCCTCCACCCAGTCGTCGAGCAGGTCGGCCTGCGCCACAGTCGCGCCGCGCTGAGCGAGGGTCGCGGCGATCCGGGCGCCGATGCCGCGGGCCGCACCGGTGACCAGTGCCACCCGCCCGTCGAACCGGTTCGGGTCGGTGTTCATGTCTCGTTTCCTGCCTTTCCCGTTCGGCCACCGGCCGGGCGGGCGTGAACCACGCCCGGCCGGTGCTCCGCACGCGTGACGACGGTCCCGTCAGCTGTCGTCACGCGCCGATCACCTTCGTGTCCTCGGCCCAGAAGGCCAGGCGCTTCTGCAGCAGCCGGATCACGAAGTGCGCCACCAGACCCATCACCGACAGGACCACCAGGACGGCGAACATGCCGGCGATGTCGAAGTTGTAGTTGGTCTGCAGCAGCAGGTAGCCCAGGCCCTCCTTGGCGCCGATGAACTCGCCGACGACCGCGCCGAGGATGGCGAAGACGATGCCGATGTCCAGGCCGGCGAAGATGAACGGCAGCGCGCTGGGCAGCCGGACCATCCGGAAGATCTGGGTCTTGCTCGCGCCGAACACCGTCAGCATCTGGATCTTGTCGGCGTCGGCCGCCCGCAGACCCTCGATGACGTTGACCAGCATCGGAAAGAACGAGATCACCGCGGCCATGACCACCTTGCTGGTCAGGCCGAAGCCGAACCAGACCACGAACAACGGGGCCAGGGCGACCTTCGGCACGGTCTGGAAGGCCACGATGTACGGCATCAGGGTGGCTTCGACGATCTTGATCTGGGAGATGAACGTGCCGAGCAGCAGCGCGGCCCCGACACCGATCACGAACCCGAGCAGCGCCTCCTGGGTGGTCACCCAGAAGTGACCCCAGAACTGGTCGTCGCCGAGCTGCTGCCACAGCGACTCGACCACGCTCGACGGCAGCGGCAGGACGTACTCGTCGACGCCGATGAGCTGGACGCCGTACTCCCAGGCCAGCACGACCACGACGAAGACCGTCGGGACCAGCCAGAGCTGGGGCTTCTCGCGGAGGTCGAACTTGCGCCGGGCGGGCCGGGCCGGCCGGGCGGACGGCGCCGGTGGCTGGGCCGGCTCGCGGACCAGGTTGCTTGTTGCCATGGCTGTCCCTCGTCAGTCGATAACGCCGGCGGCGTTGAAGTGTCGGCGGATCCGCTCCACGTAGACCCCGGCCCGGTCGGACGACATGACGCCGAGGTCACGCGGCCGCTCCAGGTCGATGTCCATGACCTCCGCGATACGGCCCGGCCGGGGGCTGAGCACGACCACCCGGTCGGAGAGGAACACCGCCTCCGGGATGGAGTGCGTGACCAGCACGATCGTCTGGTTGCTCTCCTGCCAGATGCGCAGCAGCTCCACGTTCATGTACTCGCGGGTCATCGCGTCGAGCGCGCCGAACGGCTCGTCCATCAGCAGTACCGCCGGGTCGTGCACGAGCGCCCGGCAGATGCCGGCCCGCTGCTGCATGCCGCCGCTGAGCTCGTGCGGGTACTTCTGCTCGAAGCCGTTGAGACCGACCATCTCGAGCAACTGCTGCGCGCGTTCCCGGTGCCGGCGGGGATCCAGTCGCTGGATCTCCGCCGGCACCATCACGTTGTCGAAGATGGTGCGCCACGGCAGCAGCGTCGGTGCCTGGAACACCATCCCGACCTCGGGAAGGGGCTTCGTCACGTCCCGCCCGGCGATCCGTACCGCGCCGCCGGACTTCGGGCTGAGCCCGGCGAGGATCTTCAGCAATGTGGTCTTGCCGCACCCGGACGGTCCCACGACCGAGATGAACTCGCCGCGACGTACCGTCAGGTTGATGTCGCTCAGCGCCTGGGTCGGTGCCGACTTCCGGGGCCGGTACTCCTTGTCCAGCCCGTCGATCTCGATCCAGGAGTCTTCCGACACCGATGCCGGAGCCTGCGTCTGCGCCCGGCGGGCCGTCGCCTTGATGGCCATCGAAATCCCTTCCGCTGTCCGCTGCCTAGGCGGTGTAGTTCGCGGCCTTGCTCAGCACCGCGGCCTTGTCGAAGTCGTTCGCGCCGGAGAGCAGGCTCGGGTCCCACAGCTTCTTCAGGTCGACGTCGCCGGTGATCTGCCCGGCCTCCTTGGTGTACGCCTGGGTCTTCGCCCACTCGTCGTCGCTGATCGCGCCCCAGTCGCCGAACTGCTCCGGCTCGCCGCTGGCCGGGGTGGCCGTCTTCAGCCAGGCGGTGAGGCTCTCGGTGTCGGCCTTCAGGCGCTCGTCGGCGGACTTGCCGGCGAGGATCTGCGGGAAGACCTTGTAGCCGATCTTCATGGCGGCCTCGGGGTTCTTCGCCGAGAAGAGCATCGCCTTGTACGCCGCGCGCAGGAACCGCTCGTACGAGTCCTTCTTGGCGTCGAAGTCACGGGCGCCGACGCTGAAGGTCAGCGACCGGATACCGGAGAACACGTCCGGGTTGGTCAGGTACTTCAGCTCGGTGCCGGCGTTCTCGATGACCGCGTACGCCTGGGTGTAGAGCGCCAGCATGTCGACCTTGCCGTCGTTGAGCGCGGCGGCGGCCTGCGCGCCGACGCCCACCGGCAGCAGCTCGACGTCCTTGGCCGGGTCCAGGCCGGCGGCCTTGACGTAGGCGCGGGCGTACGGGGCCGAGCCGGAGGCCAGGCTGATCACGCCGATCTTCTTGCCGCGCAGGTCGGCGCCGCCGGTGATCGGGGAGTCCGGCTTCACCGCCATCACCCACGGCCAGTTCTGCACCAGGCCGCCGATCGCCTTGATCGGCACGTTCTTCTCCACCGCGCCGAGCGCCGAGCCGGCGTCGGCGGGGGTGATGTCGCCGCTGCCGGACGCGACCGCCTGGAGGGCGGCGACCGAGCCGTCGGCGTTGATCGTCTCGACGGTCAGCTTCTCCTCGGCGAAGTAGCCGAGTTCCTTGGCGACCGCGTAGACGGCCACCTCCTCCTTCGGGCCGATCACGGCGGAGGCGATGGCCATGGTCAGCTTCGCCTCCTCGCCCGCGCCACCGGCGCCGTCGTCGGAGCCGCCGCCGCACGCGGACAGCACCAGCGCGGCGGCCAGCGCCGCCGGGAGCAGAGCCCACTTCCGTTTCATATGCACACACCTCGTCATGAGTCGGGGGAGACCACCTCCGCCGCCGGAGCGGCGGAGGTGGGGGAATCAGGCGTCGCGCTGCTGCGCGACCAGTGCCGGTCAGGCGTCGCGCTGCTGCGCGACGAGTGCCGGTCAGGCGTCGCGCAGCGACGCGACCAGGGCCAGATCGTTGTAGACGTGCTGCTCGACGATCAGTCCGCCGTCGAGCACGAACACGTCCGCGTAGCGGATGTCCTCGAACGGAGTGCCGTCGAGCCATTCCCCGTACAGCCGCCCGAGCGAGGTCACAGTGACCCGCCCGTCGGCGTCACCCACCAGGTAGCGGTCCCGGTGCTTGCGCACCCACCGGTAGGTTCCGGTCGACGCGGTCGCCATCTCCCGCAGCGACGAGTACTCCCGGCCGCCCGGGAAGACCAACCGCGCCTGCGCCGCGAGAAAGCGGCCTGCTTCGTCGAGCTCGCGGTCCTCGCACAGTTGCAGGTACCTGTCGATCAGGCCGGGCGCGTCCGGTGTGCTCATCAGCCGGTCTTCTCGCTCAGGGCCGCCTCCCACTGGTCCCGCAGCGGGTGCTCCGCGGGGCCGTGCTCGGTGAGGATGCGAATGAGGCGGGCCAGCAGCTCGTCCCGCTCCCGGTCGAGGACCCGCTGCTCCTCCTCGGTCGAGACGAACCCGTCGACGGCGCCCGCGGTGAGCGCGCCGGAACGGACCAGCAGCGCCTCGACGACGCGTACCCGCTGGCGGGTCACGTGCAGCTCGGTGGAGAGCTGCAGCACCAGGTCGAGCAGCTTGCCGACCTTGGGGTCCCCGAAGTAGTCGAACTCGGTGCTCATCACGCCTCCGGCTTGGTCGCGGCCAGTACGGCCCAGGGGAAGTGCCACTCGGGACGGTCGCCCCAGCCCTGCGGCTGGACGCCGTTGCGGCGCTCGTCAAACGGGGTCCACGACACGTCGGTCAGGCCGGCCTCGGTGCAGACCTCGATCAGGTCCGAACCGAACAGGTCGTGGAAGAACGGCTCGTTGTTGCGCTCGGCGTGCTCGTAGACGGTGGCGTCGCGCAGCGGGTCGCCGGTGAGCATGAACTCCAGGAAGCGCAGCGAGCCGCCCGGCTTGAGCAGGCGCGCGGCCTCCACGATCGTTTCCCGGATCGCGGCGGCCGGCATCTCGTGCAGCACCATCGTGCCGGTGACCACGTCGCAGCTGTCCGACTCGATGCCGGTGGCCCGGCCGTCGGCCTGCCGGTAGTCGATCGCGACTCCGGTCGCCTCGGCCTCGGCGTGGGCCAGGCGCAGACCGGGGGCGGCCAGGTCCACGCCGATCACCTGCGCGGTCGGGTACTTGGCGGGCAGCGGGCGGGTGCTCTTGCCGAAACCGCACCCGATGTCGACGATCCGGGTCGCCGCGTTCAGCTCGGGCAGCGCGGTCTGGGCGAACAGCGTGTGGAACTTGTAGCCGTCGTTGTCGCGCAGCATGACGATGCGCGCGCCGAACTCGTACACGTAGGCCGACATGTCGTCGGAGAAGAAGCTGCCGGGCTGGATGTGGATGTCGTAGTCGGTGTACCAGTCGGGCAGGTCCAGGTCGGGGTTCAGCTCCAGCGAGCCCTTCGGCTGCTCGGGCAGCGAGGTGAGCTGGTCGGTCAGCTCCTCGCGGCGGCTGAGCACCGCGTCGCCGGCGACCTTCCAGAGCATCTTCTGCTGCACCCGCTCGAGGTGGCTGAACCACGGGTAGAGCGGGAGACCGCGCAGCACCTGGCCGGCGTCGGCGACTGTGGTGGCCGACGCGCCGGTGGCGCCGTACTCCTCGCGCAGCGCCGGGTAGACGGTGTCCGCCCAGCGCTTGCGCAGGCCGAGGACGAAGTCCACGGCGGAACGCTCATCCAGGGTGAGGCGCTCCTCGATGTCCAGCATGCTTGTCTCCTCTACAGGTGGGGGAGGTCCGGTCCGCGGTGCACCGCTACCGGGGTGGACGGGTCAGTGGGCGTACCGCACGCGCTGGGCGGACGCGGTGTCGAAGGCGCCGAGGAACGCGCCGGCCATGCGTCCCTCGTAGACGGCCTCGAAGGCGGTGCGGGGGGCGTTCGCGTCGCCGACGACGTGGACGCGGGGGCCGTCGGGCAGCGCGTCGAGCTGCCGGTACAACTCGTCCGAGGCCTGCGCCGAGCCGCCGTCGACGACCGTGGTGACGTCCTCGACGATCGTCTCGCCGCCGGCGAGCGGGCCGCCGAGGGCCACCGCCGTGGCGCCCGCCGCGCGGGCGGTCCGCATCGGGTGGACCGCGATCCCCAGGTCCGCGAAGCGCTTGAGCAGCGCCAGGCGCGAGTACGTGGTGATCTTGGCGCTCACCGTGGCGGTGGGGGAGACGAGGTGGACCCGGGCACCCCGGCGGGCGAGCGCCTCCGCGACCGAGGCCGCCGACCAGGTGCCCTCGTCGTCGAGCACGACGACGGCGCCCGCGGGCCGGTAGCCGGGGTCGGCCAGGGCGTCCACGGCCTGCCAGATGTCGATCACCGGCGGGCCGCCGGGCAGCTCGCGGCGGGCGGGCCGGGAGCCGGTGGCGAGGACGACGTCCTGGTAGTCGCCGGCCAGCACGTCCTCGACGCCGGCGCGGTGGCCGAGCCGGACCGGGATGCCGGCGGCCGCCACGTCGCGGGCCAGGTCGCGGGTGAGCAGACCGAGCCGCTCCCGCCCGGGTACGCGCGCGGCCACCTCCACCTGACCGCCGAGGTGGTCGCGCGCCTCGACCACTGTCACCCGGTGCCCGGCCCGGTGCGCGGAGAGGGCGGCCTCCAGCCCGGCCGGCCCGCCGCCGACGACAAGGACGTTCCGCGCGCCGGACGGCCCGGGCAGTTCCGGCCAGGCGTCGGCCCACTCCCGCTCGGCGCCGACCTCCGGGTTCACCACGCAGGAGATCGGCAGGCTGGTCTCCAGGCGGCCGATGCAGCCCTGGTTGCAGGCCAGGCAGGCGCGTACCTCGTGCTGGCGGCCCTGCTCGGCCTTGCGCACCAGGTGCGGGTCGGCGATGTGCGGGCGGGCCAGGCCGACCAGGTCGGCCTCGCCCGCGGCGACGAGTTCGGCGGCCTCCGGCAGGCTGTCCAGCCGGCACACCGCGAGCACCGGCAGGTCCGGGAACTCCCGCTTGAACAGCGCCGCGTGGTGCCGGAACGCGGCGTGGCCGAAGCTCATGTCCGCCATCTGGGTCGCGAGCGACCAGCTGCCGTGGTAGGCGGAGTGGCTGACGTGCACGTAGGCGAGGGGGAACTCGGCGCGCAGCTTTCCGACGATCTCCAGCACCGCGGCCGGGTCGAGGCCGCCGGGCAGGAACTCGTCGGCACTGACCCGCAGCCCGACGGGCAGTTCGGGGGCGGCAGCGAGCACCGCGGTCAGCACCTCGCGGGTCAGACGCATCCGGTTGTCGAGGCTGCCGCCGTACGCGTCGTCGCGGGTGTTCGTGTGCGGCGAGAGGAACTGCTGGAGCAGGTGGCCGTGGCCGGCGTGCACCTCCAGGCCGTCGAAGCCGGCCTCGCGCATCCGTCGCGCGGCGGCGGCGAACGCCTCGACGACGACCGCGATGTCCCGGCGTCCCATCGCGTGCGGCACGTGCGAGCCGGCCGCCCACGGCACCGGCGACGAGGACCAGGCGGCGGTACGGGTCGCGTCACCGTTGGCCTGCCGTCCGGCGTGCATGATCTGGGCGAACATGCGTGCCCCGTGCTCGTGCACGGCCTCGGTCACCGCCGCGTACGCCGGGATCGACGAGTCGTCGAAGCTGCCGAGGCTGATGCTGCGGCCCGCGCTCGTGGGGTGCACGCGGATCGCCTCGGTGATGATCAGGCCGACACCGCCGCGCGCCCGCTCCGCGTGGTAGGCGACGTGGCGACGGGTGGGCACATTGTTCAGTCCGAAGTTGGTGGTGTGGCCGGGGACGAAGACCCGGTTCCGCAGGGCGAGGCGACCGAGCCTGGTGGGGGAGAGAAGAGCGAGAAGCTTGTCGTCAGGCATGCCTCGGACTTCCTGTTTCGGGCCGCACTCGGCGAGGCCGAGAGCGTTCGGATGAACCGTACGCCGTTCGATTGAGTGGAACGGTAGGGCCGGGTTCACATGCCGTCAACGGGCTACTGATCAGTAACTTAGTCCGCCGCACCGCCTCTGAGCTGCTGTTCCACTAGGCGGAACGGTGACCGATGATGACCGTCGATGCGGCGGTCGATCGTTCGGTTCCTCCTGATCGGACGACAGTGCCGGCCGCCGATCCCCGGTCGGTGGCCCGCGCCGATCGTTCGGACGGCTGCCCCGGACCGTGTCGGCGGGCGTCCTCCGGGTGTGCGGATGCGTCTCCGGTCACCGGCTCCGGACGCGCGTCGGCCCGGGTCGTCGACCGGGCGCGCACCCGTGGTGCGGCTGCCGGCGACGACCCGGGCCGTCGTTGTTCAGCAGGCGTGGTGACGGCCGGACGCCGTCGCGCCGCGCCGGAGGTCAGGGGCGGGCGGTCAGCCGGCGTCCGGGCGCAGGTACGGGGTGAGCAGCTCGCGGCCGAGGCCGGTGGCGGCCGTGAGGTCGAGACCGTTCTCGATCATCCGGCTGAGGGCGTAGACGACCGACTGGACGAGCTCCGCCATCCGGTCCGGGTCGCTCGCCCCGTGCTCGGTGAGCGCGGCGCGCAACGGGGCCTCGAGGCTGTCGTGCAGCAGCCGGCTGGAGGTCGCCAGCACCTCGCTGTTGCCCGCCGACGCCAGTGCCCGGGCCAGTGCGTGGTCGCCCCGGGCAACCAGTTGCAGGTTGGCCTCGACGTACGCCAGGATTCTCGCCCCCGGCGTGCGGGCCTCGGCCATCTGCTTCTCGACGAAGGCCGACCACCGGGGGAAGGTGTCGGCGACCAGCACGTCGAACATGTCGGTGCGGGACTTGAAGTACGAGTACGCGCTGGACCGGGCCAGCCCGGCGTGCCGGGCGACGTCGGCCAGGCTCGGGATCTGCTCCGGGTGCTCGGAGAGCAGGGTGCGGGCGGCGTCGAGCAACGCCGCCCGCTGTGCGGCCCGGTGTTCCGCGACGGTCGAGGCTTGGATCTTCGGCACACCGACCTCCCCGTGTCTCCCGCCGCCCGTGTCCGGTCCGCGTCGCTCCCTGCTCGTCGCGGTCAGCTGCTCGTGGCCAGCTTGCCGTCGATCATCTCGTAGATGGTGTCACAGTATTGCAGCACGTCGTGATCGTGAGTGACCATCACGACGGCCACCGAGCGCTCCCGCGCCTCCTGGGCGAGCAGCTGGACGATGTCGTGGCTGCGGGCCCGGTCCAGCGCCGCCGTCGGCTCGTCCACCAGCAGCACCGAGGGTTCGGTCATCAGCGCCCGGGCGATGCCGACGCGCTGGCGCTCGCCGCCGGAGAGCTGGTGCGGCCGGCGGTCGGCCTTACCGGCCAGGCCGACGTGCGCGAGCATCTCCAGCGGATCGCGCCCGGACCGCTCCCGTCGCCCGCCCAGCCGCAGCGGCAGGCGCAGCTGGTCGGCGGCGGTCAGCGCGGGGAGCAGGTTGCCCGACTGGAACACGAACCCCACGTGCCGTCGGCGCAGCTCGGTGCGCGCCCGGCGGCTGGACACGGTCATGTCGTGCCCGGCCACGGTGACGGTGCCCTCGTCGGGGCGGGCCAGCCCGCCGGCGACGGCGAGCAGGCTGGACTTGCCGGCACCGGAGGGCCCGACGATCGCGGCCAGTTCGCCCGGCGCGACGGTCAGGTCGACGTCGTCGAGCGCGTGCACGGTCTCCGCGCCGTCGCCGTGCCGCAGGTGGACGCCGCGCATGACCAGGCCGAGATCGGCCGGGGTGGTGCCCGGCGCCGAGGGGGACGGTGTGGTCCGGCTGCTCATCGGTTGCCTCCCAGGGCGGTCGCCGGGTCGATGGAGGTGAGGCGGACGACTGCGGCTGCCGCGCCGACCAGGCCGAGCACGAGCAGCCCGGCCGCGGCGGCGGCGATGCTCTGCGGGTGCAGCGCGAACGGGACGTTGCCGCCGGAGATCAGCGCGCCGAGGCCGAGGCCGATCCCCATGCCGACGGCGATGGCGAGGGCCAGCAGGATCAGTGCCTGGGTGAGGGCGTCGCGCAGCACCCAGCGGGTCGAGGCGCCCAGCGCCCGCAGCACGGCGACCTCCTGCTTGCGCTGGATCGCCCAGACCGCGAAGAACGCGCCGGCCACGAGCGCCGAGATCGCGTAGAGGAAGCCCTGGATCAGCTGGAGCGTCGTCGTCTCGGCGGTGTAGCCCGGCGAGGCGCCGTATGACTCGTCGAGCGTCAGGCTCTCCGTGCCCGCCGCCTTGTCGCCCGCGGCCAGGTCCACCGAGTCGCCGTCGGCCGCGCGGACCGCGACGGCGGTGATCTCCTGGGCCGCCTGCGCCGGCGTCTGCGCGCCGGCCGGGGTGCCGGACTTGACCGCCTGCCACGTCGCCAGCGGCACGTACGCCACGTCGACGTGGCCGAAGGTGTCCTGCTGCTGGGTGACGCCGACGACGCGCAGCCGCGTGCCCAGCCGGTCCACCGTCACGGTGTCGCCGACGCGCAGGCCCGCGTCGATGGCGGTGGGGCTCACCACGATCCCGTCCGCCGGGCCGAGCCGGTCGCCCTCGCTGACGGCGGGCGACAGGAACGAGTCGGTCTCGACGCCGAACAGGGCCAGGTCGACCTCGGTGCCCCCGTCGGTGCGCCCGTTGACGAGCGTGTTGCCGAACGGGGTCGCCTCCGCCACGCCCGGCTGGTCGCGCCAGGTGTCCACCGCCGAGGCGTCCACCACGCTGCGCGAGAACGCCGAGTCGTGCTGCACGCCGTGGGCGAAGGCGAACGAGGTGACCGGCAGGTTCTGCAGGCCGGACACGCCGTCGCGGACCAGCCCGACGGACAGGCCGGACAGCATCACCATCAGCACCGAGATCAGCGCGATCACGGCCCCCATCAGGGCGAATCGCAGCCGCGCGAACCCCAGCTCGCGAATGGCCAGGAACATCAGCCGCCACCTCTCAAACTTGTCGACGCCATGTCGTCATGTTAACAACGCGGTGTCGGCAAAAAGAGCCGGTGGTGGCTGTCTACCCGGCCACACCCGGTGACGGCGGGCGGGCGCGGCCGGTCGCGCCCGGCCTCAGGCGGCGACCGGGCCGGCGGCGGCGCGGCGCGCGCGCCGGCCGAGGGCGGTCACCGCGACGACGATGATCGGGGCGAGCGTGAGGTGGCACACCGCCAGCGTGATCGTGCTGGTGGTGTCCAGGTCGGCGGGCAGCGTCATGGTGGCGATCGTGAGCACCGCGAGCGCCGGGCCGATGATCAGCGCCACCCGGACCACCCAGGCGAACCGGGACGCCAGCAGGGCGACGGCGGTGAGCCCGAGCGCCAGCGGCAGCGCGCTGAAGCCCGCGACGGTCACCGCGTCGACCTCGACCCGCCGGCCGTCGGCGGTGAACAGGAAGCTGCCGCCGGCCGCCCTGCCGATCGCGTACACGATCAGGTTGACGACCACCGCGGCGGCGGTGGCGAGCGCGACGACGGCGGTGCGGGACAGGTCAGCCACGGGAGGTCTCCTCTGCGTGCTCTCGGACCAGGTAAGCCTCGATGCGGGCGAACGCCCCGGCCCAGACCTCGCCGGCGAAGAAGTCGCGCAGGTCCGGGGTCGGGAAGCCGCTCTGCACCACTGTCATCAGCGTGCCGCCGTCCCTCGCCTCGAAGGTGACCTCGATGCGCGTGGTCATGGTCGTGCCGTCCGGGCCGGTGCCCGTGGACTCGGTGACCAGCCGGCGCGGGCGGTCGATCTCCAGGAACGTCTGCGTCTCACGGAACAGCATGTCGGGGGACGGACCCCAGACGGCGGTCTGCCTCCCGCCGACCCGCAGGTCGACGTCGATCTCCACGATGCCGGGCTCCTCGTCCAGGATGCCGAACCAGATCTTCTGTTTGTCGGCGTCGGTGTAGGCGTCGAACGCCTCGTCAGGGGTGCCCGGAAGGTGTCGTGTCACCCGTATGTGGAGCGTCATGGTCGCGGTCCTCCGTGGTGAGTGTGAGATAGGCGTCGAGGCCGTCGAGGCGGCGCGCCCAGAGCCGTCGGTAGAAGGCGATCCAGGCCATGGCCGAGTCCAGTGGCGCCTCGCTGAGCCGGCACTGCCGGGACCGGCCGACCTTGCGCGTCACCACGAGGCCCGCGTCCTCCAGCGCGCGCACGTGCTTGCGCATGCCGGTGAGGCTCATCCCGGTGGGCTCGGTCAGCTCGCTGATGGTGGCCGGGCCCGCGCCGAGCCGGATCAGGATGTCGCGTCGGGTGGGGTCGGCCAGGCTGGCGAACACCCGGTCGAGCGTCTCTTGCTGAACCACGAGGTTCACCGTACGACACTGAACCGTTCGGTTCAACGTTATGCCGCAGGTGGGCTGGTGCACGCGTGAAACGGCCCCGCGACCTCTCGGGTCGCGGGGCCGTCCCCGGCGCCGTGGGAAGAAACGCCGGAGTGCGGGGTGCCGGTCAGGCCAGCGTGCAGGGTGAGCCGTTGAGGCTGAACGAGCCGGGCCGGGCGGTGTTGCCGGTGTGCGTGGCCTGGAAGCCGATGGTGGTCGAGCCGCGGGCCGGGATGACCGCGTTGTACGCGAGGTTGCGCGCGGTCACCTGGCCCGAGGCGGGGGAGTAGGACGCGTTCCAGCCCGAGGTGATGGTCTGGCCGCCGGGCAGCGTGAACACCAGCGACCAGCCGTTCACCGCGGCGGTGCCGGTGTTGGTGACGGTGATGTTCTCGGTCAGCCCGTTGTTCCAGGCGTTCAGCTCGATGCTCACCGAGCAGGCGCCGGTGCCGGGCGGCGGGGTGGTCGGGCCCGGCGCCTGCTCGGTGAGCATCGAGCTGAACGCCTGGAACAACGGGCTGACC
>NZ_RCVK01000315.1:0-5531 GCF_003667485.1 Micromonospora sp. BL1 | reverse complement strand
GCCACGGGCGGGGCCGGACGGCCCGGCGGACGGGTCGTCGGCCCACGGTTCACGACCGGTGTCGCGCGAGGTGGAGGGAAACACGCCCCGATCGTGCCAGACCCGGGCGGCTCGGCGGAGGTCCCGGTTTCGGTGACGTTAAAACCTGCGCCGCGATCGAGGGCAGAAAGGGCAAACGGTAAATCGCGCGAAGGTGACGGCCGGTCC
Organism: Micromonospora sp. BL1; assembly: GCF_003667485.1. NCBI lineage: Bacteria > Bacillati > Actinomycetota > Actinomycetes > Micromonosporales > Micromonosporaceae > Micromonospora > Micromonospora sp. BL1. The sequence goes on along the minus strand of NZ_RCVK01000315.1, from coordinate 5,324 downwards.
ATCGGTTACGCTCAGGCCGTTACCCGCCCGTCGACGACGCCGGGACCCACGCAAGTTCACAGTGCCGCCCCACCGGGCGTGTCGCTGGTCGCGCGCGGCCGGAAGGCCGCCGGGACGGAGGTGATCGTGGAGCTCCTGCTGCTCGTGACCGCGCGGGCCGGTGAGCCGTCGGCGGTGCTGCCGGCACTCGACCTGCTGCCGCACTCGGTTCGCACCGCACCCCGCGACGTCCGCACGCTGGTCTCCGGCCCGACACCGGACGCCGTCCTGGTGGACGCCCGCTCCGAGCTGAGCGAGGCGCGCGCCACCTGCCGGATGCTGCACGCCACCGGGCTCGGCGTGCCGCTCGTCGCGGTCGTCACCGAGGCCGGGCTGATCGCGCTCAACGCGGACTGGGGCGTCGACGACGTGATCCTGGCCGGTGCCGGACCGGCCGAGGTGGAGGCCCGCCTGCGGCTCGCTGTGGGCCGGCTCAGCAACGCCACCGCCGGCGCCGGTGGCTCGATCCGGGCCGGCGAGCTGAACATCGACCCGGACACGTACGCCGCCAAGCTGAAGGGCCGGCCGCTCGACCTCACGTACAAGGAGTTCGAGCTGTTGAAGTTCCTGGCCCAGCACCCGGGGCGGGTGTTCACCCGGGACCAGTTGCTGCGCGAGGTCTGGGGCTACGACTACTTCGGCGGCACCCGGACGGTGGACGTGCACGTGCGGCGGCTGCGCGCCAAGCTCGGCTCGGAGTACGAGTCGATGATCGGCACGGTGCGCCAGGTGGGCTACAAGTTCGTCGTCCCGCCGTCGCGCTCGCTGCCGGAGTCGGAGCCCGCCCCGCTGCCGGTCTGACCGCCCACGCTCCACCCCGCTAGAGGGCACTTTTCTCGTATGCCCTTTTTGCCCGATCAGTCAGCCATATCCTGGCTGCCGGAATTGTCGGGCTAAGGGGGCGACGGTGCGTGCGGTGAACACGGGGGCGACGAACGGCCGGTACCGCTGATGCGGGGCCCGACGCTGCGCGCCGCCGGCCTCGTGACCGTCGTGCTGGCCGGCCTGCTCGGTTCGGCGTTCGCGCTGGGCCGCAGCCTGGTGCCCGACCCGCATCCGTCGGCCGCCGGAGTCGCCACCACGCTCAACGGGCCGCGGTACGGCGAGCAGCCACCCAGCACCGACTTCCCGGGCGGCACGGCCAGCGCCCGGCCGAGCCCCGACGCCGCGCCGGACGCCGCCCCGGTCGAGCCCGACGGCGACGGCCCGTACGGCTCCCTGGTCGCCACCGGCTCGTCCCGGGTCGCGCTGACCTTCGACGACGGCCCCGATCCCCGCTGGACCCCGCAGGTGCTCGCGCTGCTGGCCCAGTACGGCGTGCGGGCGACGTTCTGCGTCGTCGGCGAGAACGTCGAGGCCCACCCGGACCTGGTCCGGTCGATCGTGGCCGAGGGCCACACGCTGTGCAACCACTCCTGGAACCACGACGTCAACCTGGGCAAGCGATCCCCGGCGACGATCCGGGCCGACGTGCTGCGCACCAACGACGCGATCCTGGCCGCCGCGCCCGACGCGCGGATCGCGTACTACCGCCAGCCCGGCGGGGCCTGGACGCCGTCCATCATGTCGGCCTGCGCCGACCTGGGCCTCACCCCGCTGCACTGGAGCGTGGACCCGTCGGACTGGAAGGCGCCGGGCGCCACCACCATCGAGGCGATGGTCCGCTCCCAGATGGGGCCCGGGGCGATCGTGCTCATGCACGACGCGGGCGGGGACCGTTCCGGCACCGTCAGCGCGTTGCAGCAACTCCTGCCCGAACTGCTGACCCGGTTCGAGTTGGAGCCGCTGCCCGTCGGCACCCCGTGACGAGCGCCACCGATCGCCGTCGCCGTCCGGCGCGAACCGCGGCCCGCCGGCAGTTACCGTGACTCAGATGAGCAGCACCGAGCCGACGAGTGGTCCCGCGACCGATCGGATCGACCGGGCGGACCGGCTGACACCGGACGAGGTCGCCGAGGTGCTGGCGCTGGCCCGCGCCGCCGGTGACGCCGACGGCGCCGACCCGCTCGACGAGCACGTGCTGCTGCGGCTGCGCGACCCCGAGGCGCCCGCCGTGCACCTCACCGCCCGGACCACCGAGGGCACCCTCACCGGGTACGCGCACCTCGACACCACCGCCCCGGCCGAGGGCGTCGGCGTGGAGATGGTCGTGCACCCGGCGTACCGGCGGCGGGGTTCCGGCCGCGCGCTGGCCCGTGGCGTGGTGTCCGACGCGCCCGGACCGCTGCGTGCCTGGGCGCACGGCGACCACCCGTCGGCCGCCGCGCTCGCCGTCGACCTGGGCTTCTCCCGGGCACGGGTGCTCTGGCAGATGCGCCGCCCACTCACCGCCGAACTGCCGGCGCCGGTAGTGCCGGACGGCGTGACGCTGCGCGCGTTCCGGCCCGGCGAGGACGACGAGGCCTGGCTGGCGGTGAACAACGCCGCCTTCGCCCAGCACCCCGAGCAGGGGAAGTGGACGCTCGACGACCTGCGCGTCCGCATCGCCGAGCCGTGGTTCGACCCGGCCGGTTTCCTGCTCGCCGTCGACTCCGCCACCGGGCGGCTGCTCGGCTTCCACTGGACCAAGGTGCACGAGCGGCCGGGGTCGGCCCGGATCGGCGAGGTCTACGTGCTCGGCGTCGACCCGTCCGCGCACCGGGGCGGCCTCGGCCGGGTGCTCACCGCCGCCGGCCTGACCCACCTGCGCGACGAGCGCGGGCTGGACCGGGTGATGCTCTACGTGGACGAGAGCAACACCGCCGCGGTCGCGCTGTACGAGCGGCTGGGCTTCGCGCGCTGGTCCGCGCACGTCAACTACCAGCTCGGCTGAGCGCTCGCCCGCCCGGGAAAATCGCCACAAAGGCGATGCCGGGCCGCTAGTTCACGAAATGGACAACCCTTCCTCAGCGTACGGCCACCTCGTCGGCTGAACGTGTTCACCGCGCGTTCACTTGCGTCCGGCGAACCGTCCACCTGGCCCTCCTACCTTCATGTCAGCCGGTCAGCGCCGGCCCCCGGCACTCCGGGCGACCTGACCAAAGACGTGAAGGGAAACCCCTGAAGTGAAGCTCCAGCGGCACGGCGCCATCGCCTGTCTCGCTCTTACCGCGGTTCTCGGTCTCAGCGCCTGCGGCTCGGACAACAACGAGCCGGCCAGCGCCTCCGGTTCCACCGCCGCGGTGGACTGCGCGACGGGCACGCTGAACGCGCAGGGCTCCTCCGCCCAGAAGAACGCCATGGCCGAGTGGATCAAGGCGTACCAGCAGAAGTGCGCCGGCACCACGATCAACTACGAGCCCAGCGGCTCGGGCGCCGGCATCCAGGCGTTCATCGCCGGCACCGCGGACTTCGCCGGCTCGGACTCCGCCCTCAAGCCGGAGGAGCAGCCGCAGGCCGACGCCAAGTGCACCGGCGGCCAGGCGCTCAACCTGCCCATGGTCATCGGCCCGGTCGCTGTCGTCTACAACGTCAGCGGCGCGGACAACCTCCAGTTCAGCCCGGCCACCCTGGCGAAGATCTTCGCCGGCAAGGTGACCAAGTGGGACGACCCGGCGATCAAGGCCGACAACCCGGACGCCAAGCTGCCGTCGACCGCGATCCAGGCGGTGCACCGCTCCGACGAGTCGGGCACCACCGACAACTTCACCAAGTACCTCTCCAAGACCGCCGAGGCGGACTGGACGCTCGGCAACTCCAAGGCGTGGAAGGCCCCGGGCGGCGTCGGCGCGGCCAAGTCCGACGGTGTGGCCAGCAAGGTCAAGAGCACCGACGGCACCATCAGCTACGTCGAGTGGTCGTACGCCGAGAACTCCGACCTGAAGATGGCCAAGATCAAGAACGGCAACGGTGAGTTCGTCGAGCTGACCGGCGACTCGGCCGGCAAGACCATCGCGGGCGCCAAGTTCGAGGGCCAGGGCAACGACCTGAAGATGTCGATCGACTACAACACCAAGGAGGCCGGGGCGTACCCGATCGTCCTGGCGACCTACGAGATCGTCTGCAGCAAGGGCCTCGCCGCCGACAAGCTGCCGCTGGTCAAGGGCCTGCTCGGCCACGCCGCCAGCGCCGAGGGGCAGAAGGAGCTCGTCGAGCTGGGCTACGCGCCGCTGCCCGAGACCGTCCGCACCAAGGTCGAGGCCGCGGTCGAGAGCCTCTCCTGACGCTCCGGCCGACACCTCCTCAACACGAAGCGAGCGAGCAGATGGGTGACACCCCTCACCGCTCGGCCCACGCCGGCACCGGCGGGAACCCCGTGGCCACGAGCCACGAGCGACCCGCCGGTGCCTCGGCGCGTGTGGCCGAGCGCCCCGGCAACCCGGGCCGCCCCGACGGTGGCCTCGGCGGCGGCGGTGCCCTCCCCCGGGCCCGCGCCTTCGGCGCGGAACGGGCGTTCCGCGGTCTGACCCTGGCCGCCGGCACCACGGTCCTGGTGGTCATCGCGGCCATCGCGATCTTCCTGGTCGCCAAGGCCGTCCCGGCGCTGCGGGCGAACACCGAGTCGTTCTGGACGTTCGAGGGCTGGTTCCCGAACGACGACCCGCCGCAGTTCGGCATCGGCGCGCTCGCCTTCGGCACCGTCCTGAGCTCGCTGCTGGCGCTGCTCATGGCGGTGCCGGTCGCGCTGGGCATCGCCCTGTACCTGTCGCACTACGCGCCCCGGCGGCTCGGCAACGCCCTGGGCTTCCTGATCGACCTGCTCGCCGCCGTGCCGAGCGTGGTCTTCGGCCTCTGGGGCCGGGACTACTTCGCCCAGCCGGTCGCCGACCTGTCCGCCTGGCTGAACAGGTACTTCGGCTGGATCCCGATCTTCGGCGACGGCCCGTACGGCAACTCGATCCTGCTCGGCTCGGTGGTGCTGGCGATCATGGTGCTGCCGATCGTCACCTCGCTGTCCCGCGAGGTGTTCCGGCAGACCCCGACCGCGAACGAGGAAGCCGCGCTCGCGCTCGGCGCCACCCGCTGGGAGATGATCCGCACCGCGGTCCTGCCGTACGGGCGGCCCGGCGTCATCGCCGCGGTGATGCTCGGCCTGGGCCGGGCACTGGGCGAGACCATCGCGCTGGCGCTCACGCTCGGCTCGACGTACGCCATCTCGTTCAACATCCTGCAGAGCGGCGGTAACTCGATCGCCGCCAACATCGCCAACCGGTTCGCCGAGGCGAACGACACCGGCCGGGGCGCACTCATCGCCTCCGGCCTGGTGCTGTTCGCGATCACGCTGATCGTCAACATCACCGCGCGGGCGATCATCTACCGGCGGCGCGAGTTCACGGAGTCGGCCGCATGACCACCACCCTCACCCC
>NZ_RCVK01000092.1:0-5539 GCF_003667485.1 Micromonospora sp. BL1 | reverse complement strand
GCCGGGGGTGGGCCGGGGATGGAGTACGTACGCAGGCGGTTCCGCGCCGCGGTGGACGCGCTGGAGCACCTCGTCGGCGGGCTCGGCACCGCCGTGCTGGCGCTCGGCGCGCTGCTCGGTCTGGTCGTCGTGGCCGCGGCCTGCGTCGGTGGGGTCGGGCTGCTGCTCGTACCCGGGATGCTGCGGGCGGTGCGGTCGGTGGCCGACCGCGAGCGTGCCCGGCTGTCCCGGTGGGGGTCGCCGATCCCGTCGCCCGGCCCGGCGCCGGAGGCCCTGCGCCCGGCCCTGCGCGATCCGGTCGTGCGGCGGGAACTGCGCTGGATCGCCGCCCACGGAACACTCGGCTTCGGTGCCGGGCTGATCGCGCTCGCGCTGCCGATCTACGCCGTGCAGGACATGACGTTCCCGCTGTGGTACCGGCTGGTGCCACCGGACGCGGGCGCGCCCGGGATCGGGTGGTGGCGCATCGACGGGCTCGGCGACGCGCTCGCGGTCGGCGTCCTCGGAGTCGGGTGGCTGGTCCTCGCGGTCGCGTCCGGCCCGGCGCTGGCGCGGCTCCAGGCCGGGCCGGGCCGCCGGCTGCTGCCCCCGCCGCCCGGTGTCGACCTGTCGCTGCGGGTCGCCGAACTCACCGCCACCCGGGCCGCCGCGCTCGACGCCCACGCGGTCGAGCTGCGCCGGATCGAACGCTCGCTGCACGACGGCACGCAGAACCGGCTGGTCGCGGTGAACGTGCTGCTCGGCGCCGCGCGGCGGGCGGTACGCCGCGATCCGGCCCGCGCCGACGAGATCCTGGAACGCGCGCAGGACGCGGCCGAGCAGGCGCTCGGCGAGCTGCGTACGGTGGTGCGCGGCATCCTGCCGCCGGTGCTCGGCGACCGGGGCCTGGCCGGGGCACTCGACGGACTCGCCGCGGCGTGCGCGGTGCCGTGCCGCCTGTCGGTGGACGTCGACGTGCGCTGCGCGGCGTCGGTCGAGGCCACCGCGTACTTCGTGGTGGCCGAGGCACTGACGAACGTGGTCCGGCACAGCGGCGCGAGCGCGGTGGAGGTCGCGGTGCGCCGGGAGGGGGATCGGCTGCTCGTGACCGTCACCGACGACGGGCGCGGGGACGCCGACGAGACGCGCGGCTCCGGGCTGACCGGCATCCGCCGCCGGGTCGGGGCCTACGACGGGCGGATGACGCTGACGAGTCCACCGGGAGGACCGACGAGGATGCACGTGGAGCTGCCATGCGGATCGTGATCGCCGAGGACGACGCGCTGCTGCGCGAAGGGCTGGCGCTGCTGCTGCGCGCCGAGGACCTGGACGTGGTCGCCACCGCCGGCACACCGGGGGAGTTCCTGACCGCTGTGGACGACCACCGGCCGGACGTGGCGATCGTCGACGTGCGGATGCCGCCCACGCACACCGACGAGGGCATCGTCGCCGCGGTCGAGGCCCGCCGCCGCCGGCCGGGCCTCGCGGTGCTGGTCCTGTCCGCGTACGTCGAGCAGGCGTTCGCCACCGAGCTGTTCTCGGTCGGCGCGTCGGGGCTCGGCTACCTGCTCAAGGAGCGGGTGGGCCGGGTCGAGGAGTTCCTCGCCGCGCTGCACCGCGTCGCGGCCGGCGGCAGCGTGATCGACCCCGAGGTGGTCGGGCAGCTGCTCGCCCGCCACCGGCGGCCGGACACCGCGCTGGCCGAGCTGTCGCCGCGCGAGCACGAGGTGCTGGCGCTGATGGCCGAAGGGCTGGGCAACAGCGCGATCGCGGAACGGATGTTCGTCACCGAGGGCGCGGTGCACAAGCACATCCGCAACATCTTCGCGAAGCTGGGCCTGCCGCCGGACGACCGCGCCGACCGCCGGGTCACCGCCGTGCTGCGCTATCTCGACGGCCGGCGGTAGGCCCACGCGCGCAGGCGCGCCGCCCCGCGGGGAGGCGGCGCGCCTGCGGTGTCGACCCGGATCAGCGGCGGGTGCCGCACAGGGCGGCGTCGACGGTGCTGCTGACCGCATCCAACATCTCCAGGCCGGTCGGCAGCGCGGTCACCGCGACCACGGCGCTGCGCCCGTCCGTGGTGGACAGGTTGCGCGTCTCGAAGCCCTGGATGTCGCCGCCGTGCCCCCAGGCGTGACCGCCGCAGGGCAGCTCGTGCCGGGCGATGCCCAGGCCGTACTCCCAGACGCCGGTGGGCTCGAAATCGGGCGCCGGCACGGTACGCGTCATGGCCGCCTGCTGGGCCGGCTCGAGCAGCCTGCCCGCCAGCAGCGCCTCGAAGAACGTCCGCAGGTCCGACGGGGTCGAGACGAGCTGGCCGGCGGCCCAGCCCAGCGACGGGTCCATCCGGGTCACGTCGACCCACGGCGCGCCCGGCTCCACCGCCACGTATCCGCGCGGCAGCCGGCCGGGCAGGTCCTGCTCGCCGGTCTGCGGCCAGTACGTGTCGCGCAGCCGCAGCGGCTCGATGATCCGCCGGGTGATCTCCTCGCCGACCGGGCGCTGGGTGACCCGCTCGACGATCAGCCCGGCCAGGACGAAGTTGGTGTTGCTGTACTCCCACTTCTCGCCCGGCGGGAAGTGCCGCGACTGGGTGAGCGCCTCGTCCACCAGCCGGCGCGGGTCGAAGTAGTCGCTGCGCCGGTCCACCAGGTCCTGCGCCTCGCTGAACACCACGTCGTCGTAGTCGGGCAGGCCGCTGGTCTGCTGCAGCAACTGGCGCACGGTGATCCGCCGCCCGTCGTTGCCGTTGCCGCGCACCATGCCGGGCAGGTAGCGCTCGACGGTGGCGTCCAGGTCGATGCGGCCCTCGCCGACGAGCTGGAGGACGACCACGGCGGTGAACGTCTTGGTGTTGCTGCCCACGCGCACCCGGGCGTCGCGGGGGATCGCGGCGCCGGTGCGCAGGTCACCGACCCCGGCGGTGTAGTCGCGCACCCGGGCGTCGCGGCGTACGGAGGCCAGCGCCCCGGGGAAGCCGTGCTCGGCGACCAGGCCGTCCAGTCGCTGCTGGACGGCGTCGCCGGCGGGACGCCGGGCGTCGGTGGTCGTGGCGGACGCGGCGGGCACACCCAGCGCGGCGACGGTCAGCAGGGCCGTGGCGCCGACGGCGACCGGGAAGGTACGGCGGATCATGGGAACTCCTCGACGGAGGTGAACGGGTACGGCCTCAAGCCTCGGAGAATCGGGCGCCACGCTCCATACCGCCTGCTGCCCGAAGCGGGGTAGCGCTGGCACTACTTGATGGCACCGGTGCCGCCGGTTAGGCTCCGCGCAGCGTCGCGTGCCGGTGGCAGACCGTGTCAGGCATGGAGGCGCCGGATCGAAGGGAGCACGACGATGACACTCGTCGTCCCTTCGCCCTCGCCACATGGCTGAGGGCGGACAGACCAGGCTGGTGGCCTGGAGCCGCGAGATGCGCGCCGTCCACGAGCGGCTGCGCGAGGCGCTGGAGCTGACCCGGCGGGCGCTCGCCGACGGTGAGCCGGCCCGCCCGGCGACGCGTGACCTGCTGTTGTACTGCCACGGGTTCTGCGCGGCGCTGACCGCGCATCACGAGGGCGAGGACCGCAGCCTCTTCCCGGCGATCGCGGCGCGGCATCCCGAGCTGCGCGCCACGCTGGACCGGCTGCGGCAGGACCACTCGATGATCGGGTACCTGCTGACCGGGCTGGGCGCGGCCGTGGCCCGCGACGCCCCGCCCGGCGAACTGGCCCGGCACCTGGAGGGCGTGGCGGCGATCATGGAGTCGCACTTCCGGTACGAGGAACGGCAGCTTCTGACGGTGCTGGAGACGCTCCCGCTGGACGACGACCCGGGCGACGTGTTCGGGCCGCTGTGACAGCCGTCGCGGCCCGGCGGGATGCGCACCGCCGGGCCGCGACCGGGCCGGGGTCAGTTCAGGCCGCAGGTGGCGAGCGCGTCCAGGTCGGGCCGCTGCGCGCCGACCCGGTTGAACGCGATCTCGATGCGGTCGAGCGCCGCGACGCGCTTGCTGCGCAGCGGGCCGAGGATCGCGTTGTCGACGAACGCCGGCCCGCCCTCGGGGCGTACCGCGAGCCGGGCGAGGCGGGCGTCGGCCTCGGCGATCTGCTTGTCCAGCGTGGCCAGTTCGGCCTGCACCTGGGCGGCGGCCGCCGCCGGGACGGCGGGCAGGTCGACCCGGGGGCAGTCGACGGTCCGGGCCGCGCCGCCCGCGTTGCCGTCCGGCCCGCCGGCGTTGCCGTTGCCGCCCTGACCGTTGCCGTTCCGGCCGGCCCCGTTCTGGCCGGCTCCGTTCCGGCCGTCGCCGCCCTGGGTGGCGCCGCCGTTGACGGCGCTCGGCACGCCCGGGGCGTTGAGCGAGCAGGCGGCGAGCGCGTCCAGGTCCGGGCGCTGCGCGCCGATCCGGTTGAAGGCGATCTCGATCCGGTCGAGCACGGCGATCCGCTTGTTGCGCAGCGGGCCGAGGATCGCGTTGTCGACGAAGTTCGGGCCGCCCTCGGGGCGTACCGCCTGCCGGGCCAGCCGCTCGTTCTGCCGGGCGATCTCCTGGTCCAGGTTGGCCAGTTCCCGTTCCACCTGGGCCGCGGCCGCCGCGGGTACGGCGGGCAGCTTGTCGCGTACGGTCGGGCAGTTCACGGTCTGCGTGGCGGCGGTGGTGGCCGGGCGGCCGTTCTCGCCCGCCGAAGCCAGTTGCAGCCCACCGGCGAACAACAGCGCCGCGAGGGCGCCCACCCCGCCGAGTTTCAGGACCGCGGTCTTGCGCGTACCCCTGGCCATGCACCTCTCCTCTGGTTGACCGGGAGACCGGCGCGGCGGCTGCCGCCCCGTCTCCGCGGTGCGAAGTGACGACTGGAGGAATCTGCTCGTGCCCGCTCCGGCATCGCGGTTCCGGCCGATGTTCCGGTCGGCAGTGGATACGGGCGGCGCGTCGGCATCGTTCAGTGCGCACCGAGGTTTGACCGCATCGACGCCCATCGTTAGGCTGCGCTGAAAGCGCTTACTGCGCGGGAGACGTGAGCGTTCGGCATGGCACTGGCGTCCGGGTATCAAGGCCCACCCCCGACACCGACCGGGCATCGGTGCCGGCGTGGGCACGGCACCACCACCCGCAGGAGACCAGCATGATCAACCGACACCGCCGTACGGTGTTGTGGACGTCCGCCGTGGCGACGGCCGCGCTCGCCGCGTCCGGCCTGGCCGTCGGCGCGACCGCCGCCCAGGCGGCCGCCGGCTGCCGCGTCGACTACGCCGTCACCGCGCAGTGGGGCGGCGGCTTCACCGCCAACGTCAACCTGACGAACCTCGGCGACCCGCTCACCGGCTGGGCCGTCACCTGGACCTTCGGCGCCGGGCAGACCGTCACCCAGTCCTGGGGCGCCGAGATCACCGCCAGCGGCGCCTCGGTGCGGGCCGCCAACGTCAGCTACAACGGCAGCCTGGGCACCAACGCCAGCACGTCGTTCGGCTTCAACGGCACCTGGAACAACAGCAGCAACCCGGTACCCTCCGCGTTCGCGGTCAACGGCGTCACCTGCACCGGCGGCGTCACCCCCACCACCGGCACGCCGCCCACCAG
>NZ_RCVK01000093.1:0-5578 GCF_003667485.1 Micromonospora sp. BL1 | reverse complement strand
GCCAGTGGGGGCGGTCGGCGTCGCGGAGGGCCGCCGAACGTACCGCCGCCAACTGCCGCTCCACCTCGGCGAAGTGGTCCGGGGCGAGCGGGCCCCGGGCCAGCGCGGCGGCGTTCTCCTCGACCTGCGCGACCGTCCGGGCGCCGGGGATCGGCACGGCCCGGTCGCTGCGCGCCCAGATCCACCCGATCGCCCCCTGCGCGAGGGTGCGCCCGTCGGCGGTGAGCGCGTCGCGCACGGCGGCGACCCGGCGCAGCCACTCCGGGGCGGGCCGGCCGCTGCGGAACCACTCCAGCCAGGTCGGCCCGAGTCCGCGTACGTCGTCGCGGGGCAGCGTGGACTCCGGCGTGTACTTGCCGGTGAGCAGACCCATCCCGAGCGGCCCCCGGGCCAGGCTGGCCAGGTCGTGCTTGTCGCAGGCGTCGAGCATGGCCGGGGCGTCCCGGAGCACCGACAGCGCGTGCTGCACGGCGGCGGCGCCGCGGGCGACCTGGGCGAAGGCGGCAGCCCGGTCGGCCCGGTCGGTGCTCCACCCGTACGACCGGATCAGGCCGGCGCCGACCAGGTCGTCGAGCGTGCCGACGAGCGCCTCGGCCCGGGGTAGCGGCAGGTCGCCGAGGTGCAGTTGGTAGAGGTCGATGCGGTCGGTGCCCAGCCGTCGCAGCGAGTCGGTCACGGCCCGGCGCAGGTGGTGCGGGGAGGCGTTCTCCCCGGTGGCCTGCCGGGTGCGCTCGTCGAACGTGTAGCCGAACTTCGTGGCGATCACCGCCTCGTCGCGCCGGCCGGCGAGCGCCCGCCCGAGCACCCGCTCGCCGTGCCCGGCGCCGTACGTGTCGGCGGTGTCGAACAGCGTGACGCCCAGGTCGAGTGCGCGGCGGACGGCGCGTACCGACTCGTCGTCGTCGACCCGGCCCCAGCCCAGCGGCCGGGCGCCCTCGGCCCACGGGCCGCCGATCGCCCAGCACCCCATGCCGAGGGCGCTCACCTCGATGCCGCTGCGCCCCAACTGTCGTGTGTCGACTGCCACCGCCGCATCCTGTCACCTTCCCGGCGAGCGCGGGCCGGTTCGTAGCCCACGAGTCCGGCCACGGTCACGCCCCGTGACGCCGATCGGGATCAGGCGTGGTGGGGCGGAATTCGTCCCGGCCGGAGGGACGACCGGCCCGGCCCGCGCCGTCGGCCGGGCCGTCCGGGTGCCGGGCGCCTGGGCCTCCGGGCCGCCGGGCCGCTGCCTCAACGCGGTCCGTCAGCGGGCGTGGGCCAGCAGCACCGGCTCGTCCTGGCCCGGCCACGCGCCGGTGAGCCCGCCCGCCGTCGGCACGTCGGCCGGGACGGGCCGCCGGACCACCGCCAGTTCGACGTCCCCCACCCGGACCACCGTCACGCCACCGTCGACCGGGCCTGCCGGAGCCGAAGCCGCTGACACCGGACCGGCCGGGACCGGACGGCCGGTGCAGCTCCCCGTCAGCGTCATGCTCGCCGGGCGCACCTCGCGCTTCCCGTCGACCTCGAAGTACTCCTCGGCCTGACCGGCGTCGGCGAGCACGGCGGCGGCCAGCAGCGGCGGGTACACCGGGTCGCCGCAGGCGTCGTACACCCAGCGGCGGCCGAGCACCGAGTGCTCGACGAGGCCCACGAAGAAGTCGTCCGCCCCGTCCAGCGGCGCGCCCCGGTAGGTCAGCGGCACCTGGAGCACCGGGCCGTCACCGGCGCGCACGAGCAGCGTCTCGACGCCGACCTCACCGGCCGGGTCGTCGAACCGGTACGCCGCGACGCGGGTGACCTCCGCGCCCGCCTCGCCGGCGAACCAGGACCGGCCGGGCAGCCAGGGTACGAGCAGCTCCAGTTTCGAGGGGCGCAGTTCCGCGCGGTGCAGGAGGGCCATGCGCAAGATCGTACTGTCGGAACGGGCCGCCGTCAGGCCGCCGCCCACGCCTTGGCGAGCAGTTCCCGGGTGTCGGCGAGCAGTTGCGGCAGCACCTTCGTCCGGCCGATCACCGGCATGAAGTTGGCGTCGCCGCCCCAGCGCGGCACCACGTGCTGGTGCAGGTGCGCGGCGATGCCCGCGCCGGCCACGCCGCCCTGGTTCATGCCCAGGTTGAAGCCGTGCGCGCTGGAGACGTGCCGGACCACCCGCATGGCGGCCTTGGTGAACGCGGCCAGCTCGACCGTCTCCGGCTCGTCCAGCTCGGTGTAGTCGGCCACGTGCCGGTAGGGGCAGACCAGCAGGTGGCCGGGGTTGTACGGGTAGAGGTTGAGCACCGCGAAGACGTGTTCACCCCGGGCCACCACCAGGCTCTCCTCGGCCGGCAGCCCGGGTGCCAGGCAGAACGGGCAGCCGGCCGGCTTCTCGTAGCCGCCCTCGGGCCGGTCCTCGCCGGAGATGTAGGTCATCCGGTGCGGCGTCCAGAGCCGGTCCAGCCCGTCCGCCAGACCGTTGTCGCCGCCGTACCCGGTGTCCCGCTCCGCCCCTGTCACACAGGCGATCCTACGATCCGGGCCGGACCGCCGCCGAACCGCGCCGCCGCCCGGGCGGCGCGGTCGGCGGACCGCCTACTCGGCGGCGGTGGCGGTGGGGCCGGCGTTGGTGCGCGACTCCACCACCTCACGGACGTGCGCCACCGCCTCGTCGATCGGTACGCCGTTGCGCTGCGAGCCGTCGCGGTAGCGGAACGAGACGGTGCCGGCGGCCACGTCGTCGTCACCGGCGATCACCATGAACGGGATCTTCTGCTGCTGCGCGTTGCGGATCTTCTTCTGCATCCGGTCGTCGCCCAGGTCGACCTCGGCCCGGATGCCGTGCCGGCGCAGCGTCGCGGCGAAGTCGACCAGGTAGTCGCCGTGCTCGTCGCGGATCGGGATGCCGACCACCTGCACCGGCGCCAGCCAGGCCGGGAAAGCGCCCGCGTAGTGCTCGGTGAGCACGCCGATGAACCGCTCGATCGACCCGAACTTGGCGCAGTGGATCATCACCGGCTGCTGCCGGGTGCCGTCGGCGGCCTGGTACTCCAGTCCGAAGCCCTTGGGCTGGTTGAAGTCGTACTGGATGGTCGACATCTGCCAGGTCCGGCCGATCGCGTCCTTGGCCTGCACGGAGATCTTCGGGCCGTAGAACGCCGCGCCGCCCGGGTCGGGCACGAGGTCCAGGCCGGTCTCCAGCGCGCACTGCTCCAGCACGGCGGTGGCGGTCGCCCAGTCGGAGTCGGAGCCGACGAACTTGTCCGGCCGGGAGTCGTCGCGGGTCGACAGCTCCAGGTAGAAGTCGTCGATGCCGAAGTCGCGCAGCAGGCTGAGCACGAAGCCGAGCAGGTGCTTGATCTCGGCCGGCGCCTGCTCCTTCGTGCAGTAGGAGTGCGAGTCGTCCTGGGTGAAGCCGCGCACCCGGGTCAGGCCGTGGATGACGCCCGACTTCTCGTACCGGTAGACCGACCCGAACTCGAACAGCCGCAGCGGGAGCTGCCGGTAGGACCGCCCGCGCGACCGGTAGATCAGGTTGTGCATCGGGCAGTTCATGGCCTTGAGGTAGTAGTCGCTGCCCTCCATCTCCATCGGCGGGAACATCGTGTCCTTGTAGTAGGGCAGGTGTCCCGAGGTGTGGAAGAGACCTTCCTTGGAGATGTGCGGGGTGCCGACGTAGTCGAAGCCCTCCTCGATGTGGCGCGCCCGGACGTAGTCCTCCATCACGCGCTTGAGCACGCCGCCCTTGGGGTGGAAGACCGGCAGGCCGGACCCGATCTCGTCGGGGAAGCTGAACAGGTCGAGGTCCGCGCCGAGCTTGCGGTGGTCGCGGCGGGCGGCCTCCTCCAGAAGCTTCAGGTACGCCTTGAGCTCGTCCCGGGTCGGCCACGCGGTGCCGTAGACGCGCTGGAGCTGCGGGTTGCGCTCCGACCCGCGCCAGTACGCGGCGGCCGAGCGCATCAGCTTGAACGCGCCGATCAGCCGGGTGTTCGGCAGGTGCGGGCCGCGGCACAGGTCCGACCAGCAGACCTTGTCCTCGTTGGCGGCGAGGTTGTCGTAGATGGTCAGCTCGCCGCCGCCCACCTCCATCACCTCGGAGGAGTCCAGCCCCTCCCCCTTGACGTCGATCAGCTCCAGCTTGAACGGCTCGGCGGCCAGCTCGGCCCGGGCCTCGTCCAGGTCGGCGAACCGGCGGCGGCGGAACCGCTGGCCGGACTTGACGATCTCCTGCATGCGCTTCTCGAGCTTGGCCAGGTCGTCCGGCTGGAACGGCTTGTCGACGCCGAAGTCGTAGTAGAAGCCGTTCTCGATCGGCGGGCCGATGCCGAGCTTGGCGTCCGGGAAGACGTCCTGCACCGCCTGGGCCAGCACGTGGGCGGTGGAGTGGCGCAGCACGTTCAGCCCGTCCGGGCTGTCCAGGGTGACCGGCTCGACGGCGACGTCCTCGGCCGGGCGCCAGTCCAGGTCGCGGAGCTGGCCCTGCGGATCGCGGACCACCACGATCGCCTTCGGCCCGCTCATCGGCAGGCCGGCCGCGGCCACCGCGTCGGCCGCCGTGGTCCCGGCGGCGACGACGACGGGGTCGGCCACGACGGGGGTACGGGGTGCGGACACGGTGACTCCTGTCGTCGACGGTACGGAAGGGCCGGTGACCGGCCCCTGCGATGCTATCGGTCGCCCGGACCCGGACCGCCGCCGACGCCGGTGCCCGTTCCCGGCGAGTTCCGTGCCGGGTTGAACCTTTTCGCCCCGCCGCCCGAACTACCAGGTGGGGCCGGAGCCGGTGCCGACCCCAGTCGACGAGGATGGGGACGACCATGAGGATGACCCGTCAGGGCCGGTGGGCGGCTGCGTTGCTGACGGCCGTACTCGCCGGGGCGGTGGGCTGGCCGGGCGCGGCGAACGCGGCCGGGGTGACGGTCACGACCTCGCCCGCCCAGGTACGCCAGGGCGACGCGATCGAACTCGCGGTGCTGGTGCCCGCGGACAGGCCCGGCACGCGGACCACCCGGATCGAGCTGACCATGCCCGCCGACGCCCCGATCGGCGAGGTGTACCCGCTGTCGGTGCCGGACTGGGCGCCGACCATCACCACCCGCACGCTCGACCAGCCCGTCCCCGGCATGCACGCGGCCGAGCTGAACCAGGTGACCCACGCGGTGAGCTGGCTGCGGATGCCCGGCACCGGCACCGGGCCGGCCCGGCTGCCGCTGGGCATGGGACCGATGCCCGCCACCGACCGGCTCACGTTCACAGTCGTGCAGACGTACGACGACGGCACAGTGGTCCGGTGGGCGGACCCGGCGGGTGGCGCGCACCCGGCGCCGACGGTCGAGCTGCTGCCGCCGCTGCCGGGCACCGTGACGCACGACGGCGGCGCCGGTACGAACGGCGGCGCGCACGGCGGTCACGGCGCGGCGGGCGGCCCCGGCGCTGCCGGCGGGGCGCAGGGCGGTGCGGTGGGCGGCACGGCACCGGCGGCCGGTGCGGCCGACGACGGGCCGAGCGCGGACCTGCTGCTGGGCGGCGGCCTGCTCGCCGGGCTGGCCGGTGGCGCGGCGATCGGCTGGCTGCTCAGCCGCCGCCGGCGCGACACCATGACCCTCCCGCCCGACGACAG
>NZ_RCVK01000096.1:0-5586 GCF_003667485.1 Micromonospora sp. BL1 | reverse complement strand
GTGGTCGGGCCGGCGACCGGGGCGGCCGGGCGGTTCGCCACCAGCCGGGTGGTCACCACCGCTCCGGTGGCCACCAGCAGCGCCGCCACCAGTGCGGCCAGGCCCAGCAGGCGTCGTCTCGTCACGTTCGTTCCTCCCCGTGGATTCGACGCGCCAGGGCGGCCCACGGGTTGCAGCGGCGGGAATCCCGGCGATCGAGCGCTCTGCATGATGTGCGAAAAAGCCTCGTTGGCGCTATAGCTACTCGTCGGTAATGATGCGTCAATGCGCTACGACGTGGTCGTCATCGGGTCCGGGTTCGGCGGCAGCGTCACCGCGCTGCGGCTGGCCGAGAAGGGTTACTCGGTCGGCGTGCTGGAGGCCGGCCGGCGCTTCGCCGACGACGAGTTCCCGCGTACGTCCTGGCGGGCGCGACGGTTCCTCTGGGCGCCCCGGCTCGGCTGCTTCGGGCTCCAGCGGATCACGCTGCTGCGCTCGGCCGACCGCAAGGCCGGCGGCGGCGTGCTGGTGCTCTCCGGCGCCGGTGTGGGCGGCGGCTCGCTCGTCTACGCGAACACGCTCTACGAGCCGCTCGACGCGTTCTACGCCGACCCGCAGTGGCGGGACATCACCGACTGGCGCGACGAGCTGGCCCGCCACTACGACCAGGCGAAGCGGATGCTCGGCGTCACCACGTACCCGATCGACACCCGCGCGGACCAGGCCGTGCGCGCGGTGGCCGAGCGGATGGGGGTGGCGCACACCTACCACCCGACGCCGGTCGGGGTGCACATCGGGCGCCCCGGCGAGCGGGTGGCCGACCCGTACTTCGGCGGGGCCGGGCCGGACCGCACCGGGTGCAGCCACTGCGGGTCGTGCATGACCGGCTGCCGGCACGGCGCCAAGAACACGCTCGTGAAGAACTACCTCTGGCTGGCCGAGCGGCTCGGTGTGCAGGTGCACCCGCTGACCACTGTGACCGCCGTACGCCCCGACCCGGCCGGCGGCTACGCCGTGCACACCGAGCGCACCGGCGCCTGGCTGCGCAAGCGGCGCGAGGTGATCCACGCCGACCAGGTGGTCTTCGCGGCCGGCGCGCTCGGCACCCAGCGGCTGCTGCACGAGATGAAGGCGACCGGCGCGCTGCCGGCGCTCTCGCCCCGGCTGGGCGAGCTGACCCGCACCAACTCCGAGGCCATCCTCGGCGCCTCGGTGGCGCCCGGCGCGGCCCGCCGGCGCGGCCTCGACTTCACCGAGGGGGTGGCGATCACCAGCTCGTTCCACCCCGACCCACAGACCCACATCGAGCCGGTCCGCTACGGCAAGGGCTCCAACGCGATGGGCCTGCTCCAGTCGCTGCTCGTCGACGGCGGTCCCCGCCGGGTCCGGCGCTGGCTGGGCACCATCGTCCGGCAGCCCGCGCTGGCGGCGCGGATGCTGTCGGTACGCCGCTGGTCCGAGCGCACCGTGATCGCGCTCGTCATGCAGTCGGTCGACAACTCGCTGACCACCCGCTACCGCAAGGGCCGGCTGGTCTCCGGCCCCGGCCACGGCGCGCCCAACCCGACCTGGATCCCGGCCGGCAACACGGCGGCCCGGCTGCTCGCCGAGGAGATCGGCGGCACCCCCGGCGGGGCGGTCACCGAACCGTTCAACATCCCGGTGACCGCGCACATCCTCGGCGGCGCGGTCATCGGCGCCACCCCGGACGCGGGCGTCATCGACCCCTGGCACCGGGTGTACGGGCATCCGGGGCTGCACGTGGTGGACGGCGCGGCGGTCTCGGCGAACCTGGGCGTCAACCCGTCGCTGACGATCACCGCCCAGGCCGAGCGGGCCATGTCGTACTGGCCGAACAAGGGCGAGGCGGACCCGCGCCCGGCGCTCGGGTCGGCGTACACCCGGGTCGAGCCGGTCCCGCCGCGGCGGCCGGCCGTCCCCGCGCACGCCCCCGCCGCGTTGCGCCCCTAGGGCCGCAACGATCGCCGCAGGATGTGGTTGACGCCGAACTCGGTGTCGCTCACCCGTACGTCGTGGTAGCCGATGCGCCGGTAGAACCCGTGCCCGGTGATGCTCGCGCCGGTCTCCATGACGTCGTGGCCCTCGGCCCGGGCCAGGTCCTCGACGTGCCGCATCAGCAGGCGGCCGACGCCGCCGCCGTGCGCGTCGGGATCGACGAACATCGTGTAGACCTTGTTGCCGTCGCGCGACACAGTGCCGACGACCCGTCCGGCCCGCTCCGCCACGTAGACGTGTCGCTCGACGCCGAGGCGGCGGAACCGGTCGGGGGAGAAGTGCGCGCACATCCGGTCGATCAGCTCGGCCGGGTAGTCGCGGCTGTTCACCTCGCGCAGGCAGCGGACGACGAGCGCCGACAGCGCCTCGCCGTCGTCCGGGCGGAAGTCGCGGATCGTCACCCCGGCCATCGTCGTGTCTCCCGTCGCCCTGGTCGGCGGGACGCTACCGGGTCAGGTGGCGGGCGGGGATCCCGGCGGACATCCCGGGCGTAGCGGTGTCCTCGGCGCCACGCCACGCGGGAACTCCGGGGCGCGTCCGCGCGGCCGGTGACTGTCGGTAGGCTTTGCGCACATGAGCACGCCTCGCCCCGTCCTCGTGGTGGACTTCGGAGCCCAGTACGCCCAGCTCATCGCGCGCCGTGTCCGCGAGGCGAAGGTCTACTCGGAGATCGTCCCGCATTCCATGCCGGTGTCCGAGATGCTGGCCAAGGACCCGGCCGCGATCATCCTGTCCGGCGGCCCGTCCAGCGTCTACGCGCCCGACGCGCCGCAGATCGACGCCGGGATGTTCGACGCCGGGGTGCCGGTCTTCGGCATCTGCTACGGCTTCCAGGCCATGGCCCAGGCGCTCGGCGGCACCGTCGCGCGCACCGGCAACCGCGAGTACGGCGGCACCCCGCTGCGCCCGCGCCTGACCGAGCCCGGCGTGCTGCTGCGCGACCTGCCGGCCGACCTGCCGGTCTGGATGAGCCACGGCGACTGCGTCACCGAGGCCCCGGACGGCTTCACCGTCACCGCCGAGTCGGCGGGCGCCCCGGTCGCCGCGTTCGAGGACGTGGCCGGGCGGCGGGCCGGCGTGCAGTTCCACCCCGAGGTGGGGCACACCGCGCACGGCCAGGAGATGCTCACCCGCTTCCTGTACGACATCGCCGGCATCGAACCGACCTGGACGCCGTCGAACATCATCGACGAGCAGGTCGCCCGGATCCGTGAGCAGATCGGCGACAAGGAGGTCATCTGCGGCCTCTCCGGCGGCGTCGACTCGGCGGTCGCCGCGGCGCTCGTGCACCGCGCCGTGGGCGACCAGCTCACCTGCGTGTTCGTGGACCACGGCCTGCTGCGGGCCGGTGAGGCCGAGCAGGTCGAGAAGGACTACGTCGCGGCGACCGGCATCAAGCTCAAGGTGGTCGACGCCCGGGAGCGGTTCCTCGGCGCGCTCGCCGGGGTGACCGACCCGGAGCAGAAGCGCAAGATCATCGGCCGGGAGTTCATCCGCGTCTTCGAGGCCGCCGCCCGGGAGATCGCCGCGCACGGCGACGTGGAATACCTGGTGCAGGGCACGCTCTACCCGGACGTGGTCGAGTCCGGCGGCGGCACCGGCACCGCCAACATCAAGAGCCACCACAACGTCGGCGGTCTGCCCGAGGATCTCAAGTTCTCGCTGGTCGAGCCGCTGCGCACGCTGTTCAAGGACGAGGTCCGCACGATCGGCCTGGAGCTGGGACTGCCCGAGGCGATGGTGTGGCGGCACCCGTTCCCCGGCCCGGGCCTGGCCATCCGGATCATCGGCGCGGTCGACGAGGAGCGCCTCGCCGTGCTCCGCAAGGCCGACCTGATCGCCCGGCAGGAGCTGACCACCGCCGGCCTGGACCGGGGCGTCTGGCAGTTCCCGGTGGTGCTGCTGGCCGACGTGCGCAGCGTCGGGGTGCAGGGCGACGGGCGCACCTACGGTCACCCGGTGGTGCTGCGCCCGGTCTCCAGCGAGGACGCGATGACCGCCGACTGGTCCCGGCTGCCCTACGACGTGGTGGCCCGGATCTCCACCCGGATCACCAACGAGGTCGCCGAGGTCAACCGCGTGGTCCTGGACGTGACGAGCAAGCCGCCGGGCACCATCGAGTGGGAGTGACGCCGCTCAGGCCGCGGGCGGCGCTCCGGCGTCCGGCCGCGGCGGCGTCTGCGGTCCGGCCCCGGGCTGCGGCGTAGCCGGCGGGACCGGTGCGGCCGGCGGGACCGGCGGCCAGCCCGGCGCGGTGCCCGGCGGGTGCGGCCACGCGGGCGCGCCGGCCGGCTCCTCGGGCATCAGGAACCACATGATCGGGTACGCGAGCGCGGCGAGCCCGCCGGTGAGCACCGTGGCGGTCGCGAAGACCACCCGGATCAGCGTGGGGTCGGCAGCGAAGTAGCGGCCGAGGCCGCTCGCCACACCGGCGATCATGCGGTCGCTGACCGGCCGGCGGAGCTGCTTGTACGGGGCCTGGGAGGGGTTCGGGAAGGTCATGGGTCAACGGTCCCGCGCGCCGCGGCGGCCGACCTCGGTGACCGCCCGGACACTTACCCTGACCCATCCCTGAGGCGCCAGCCAAGAGTCAGGAATCTGACTCTTTTCGATCTCGGTAACCCGGTCCGGGGAGAATTTGCTCCCGTGACCACCTCGCTGGAGCCGCTCCGCAGGATCGCGGCATACGCAGTTTGTGCTGATTCAAACGGCCGAGTGTTGCTGGTCCGCGCATCGGAGCGCTCCGGCACCCCCGGCACCTGGTCGCTCCCCGGAGGAGCGGTCGACCACGGTGAGGACCCCAAACACACGGTCGTACGGGAGACCGCGGCCGAGACCGGGCTCTCGGTGGCGGTCGCCGGCCTCCAGGACGTGCTCGCCGACATGCGGGCGCTGCCCGAGCGGCGCATCACGATCCACACCGACCGGCTGCTCTACACCGTGTCGGTCCGCGGCGGGACGCTCACCGAGCGGGTCGACCGCCCGACCGACCTGGCCCGCTGGTTCACCCTCGACGAGGCCCGGGAACTGCCGCTGCGGTCGTTCACCGCGCGTGCCCTGGGCCTGCCCACCTCCACCGACGACATCGTGCCGGAGGAGGTGCCCGAGTTCCCCTCGTTCTACGCCGTCCCCGGCCCGGACGGGCTGCACCGGGCGCAGCGCTTCGCCGCGTACGCGGTGGTGACCGACCCGGAGGAGCGCGTGCTGCTGACCCGGGTCTCCGACGGCTACCCGGGCGCCGGCTGCTGGCACCTGCCCGGCGGCGGCACCGACTACGGCGAGCAGCCGGGCGCGGCGCTGATCCGGGAGCTGGTCGAGGAGACCGGCCAGACCGGCCGCCTCGTCGAGCTGCTCGGCGTGGCCAGCCACCGGGACGCCGCCTCGCTCGGCCCGGAGGGCTACCCGATCGACTGGCACGGCGTACGCGCCTTCTACCGGGTGGTGGTCGACCAGCCCGCGCCGCCCACCGTGGCCGACATCGGCGGCTCCACCTGCGAGGCCCGCTGGTTCCGCCGCGAGGAACTCGGCGCCCTCCCCACCGACCGCCTCACCGAGGTGACAGCCGAAGCGGTCCAGGCCGCCCACCTCCTG
>NZ_RCVK01000094.1:0-5716 GCF_003667485.1 Micromonospora sp. BL1 | reverse complement strand
ACCCCTCACCGGAAGAGGCCCCATGACCGCCACGAAGTTCGTCCTGCCCGAGAGTGACATCCCGACGACCTGGTACAACGTGGTTCCCGACCTGCCCAAGGGGCTGCCGCCGATGCTGCACCCGGGCACCCGGGAGCCGATCACACCGGCCGACCTGGCGCCGCTGTTCGCGTCCGAGCTGATCGCGCAGGAGTTCTCCACCGAACGGGACGTGGACATCCCCGGCCCGGTGCTCGACATCTACCGGCAGTGGCGGCCCAGCCCGCTGGTCCGGGCCCGGCGGCTGGAACGCGACCTGGACACCCCGGCGCGGATCTACTTCAAGTACGAGGGGGTCAGCCCGGCCGGCAGCCACAAGCCGAACACCGCCGTCCCGCAGGCGTACTACAGCAAGCTCGACGGAGTACGACGGCTGACCACCGAGACCGGCGCCGGCCAGTGGGGCAGCTCGCTGTCGATGGCGTGCGCCTACTTCGACCTCGAGTGCGAGGTCTTCATGGTGCGGGTCAGCTACGACCAGAAGCCGTACCGGCGCGGCCTGATGGAGACGTTCGGCGCCTCGGTCACCGCCAGTCCCAGCGACCGTACCGAGGCCGGCCGGGCGGTGCTCGCCACCGACCCGGACTCCACCGGCAGCCTCGGCCTGGCCATCTCCGAGGCGGTGGAGGCCGCGCTGCACAGCGGCGGCGCCGCCCGGTACGCGCTCGGCTCGGTGCTGAACCTGGTGCTGATGCACCAGACGATCATCGGGCAGGAGGCGCTGGCGCAGATGGGGCTGGCCGGCGACTACCCGGACGTGGTGGTCGGCGCGGCCGGCGGTGGCTCGAACTTCGCCGGTCTGGCCCTGCCGTTCCTGCGCCGCCAGCTCGACGGCGGTCCCACCGTGCGGTTCCTGGCCGCCGAGCCGGCGTCCTGCCCGTCGCTGACCCGGGGCAGCTACGACTACGACTTCGGCGACACCGCCGGGCTCACCCCGCTGGCCAAGATGCACACGCTCGGCCACGACTTCCGGCCGCCCGCGATCCACGCCGGTGGGCTGCGCTACCACGGCATGGCGCCGATCGTGAGCGCGCTGCGCGAGGTGGACCTGATCGAGGCGCGGGCCGTGCCGCAGACCGCCTGCTTCGAGGCGGGCGTACGGTTCGCCCGCAGCGAGGGGATCGTGCCGGCGCCGGAGTCCAGCCACGCGGTGCGGGTCGCCGTGGACGAGGCGCTGCGCTGCCGGGAGACCGGCGAGGAGAAGGCGATCCTGTTCTCCCTGTCCGGGCACGGCCACTTCGACATGCAGGCGTACATCGACTACTTCGCCGGCAAGCTGACGGACTGACACCGGGCGGGACGCGGCGCGGTGCGGCGCCGCGTCCCGGCCGACGAGCTCTCGGGGGTGCGATTGCCCAGCGAAGCAGCCACCATCCTGGCCATCAACGGTTCCGAACGGGCGGGCGGCAACACCGACCTCGCGGTCGCGCACGCCGGACGCCTGATCGCCGAGCGCGGGGCCGTCCTGCGCACCATCCGGCTGCGCGAGCACCGGATCTCGCCGTGCAGCCCGTGCGGCGACTGCAACAGCCGTACGCTGCCGTGCACAGTGGACGACGACGTCCCCGCCCTGGTGGAGCAGATGGTCAGCGCCGACGGGCTGATCTACGCCGCGCCGGTGCACGGGTTCGGCCTGGCCCACCTGATGCAGATCTTCATCGAGCGGGCCGGGGTCGGCTATCTGCGCTTCACCCGCCCGCTGGCCGACAAGGTGGGCGGCATCATCGTCACCGGCCGCCGCTACAGCGACTCGTCGGTGCACAACCAGATCGTCAACAACCTGCTGCTCAACCGCATGATCCTGGTGGGCAGCGGCTTCCCGGTCCTGCTGCGCAACACCACCGGCACGCCCGGCCTGACCGACCCCGAGGGCGTCGACGCGCTGGAGCGCATGGTGCACCGGATGGTCGACATGGTGCAGCTGCTCAAGCGCCACCAGCGGGTCACCGGCGGCCCGGTGCTGCCTTCCCGGGACCGCAACGAACGCGTGCCGCGGCCCCGCCGCACCGAATCCCTTCCGACCAGAGGAGACACCGAGAATGTCCACTGAGCAGGCGACCGTCCCGGTCGGCATCGACTTCCCCGCCACCGAGTGGGAGAAGTGGGACAAGCCCGGCGCCGAGGGCCGGGTCAAGATCGCGTACGTCGGGGGGCAGCGGCTGCGCCTGCTGGAGCTGCCCGCCGGGTTCGACGAGCACCACTGGTGCCTGCGCGGGCACACCGGCTACGTGCTGCGGGGCGAGTTCACCATCCACTTCCGGGACCGCTCGGTGCCCTGCCGCCCGGGCATGGGCTTCGTCATCCCGGACGACGAGGAGCACCGCTCGCAGGGCAGCGCGGACGAGCCCACCGTCGTGTTCGTGGTCGACCGGGTCGACCAGCCGTGAGCGACGCGCCCGGCGCCGGGACTGACGGCGCGGCCCGCATCACCGAGCTGCGGGCCGCCGTGGACCGGCTCGACCAGCGCATCGTCGAGTTGCTGGCGGTCCGTACCCGGGTGGTCCGGGAACTGACCGCGCACAAGTCCGACGAGGCGGCCGTGCGGTCACCGGACCGGGTCCGGCAGGTGCTCGACCGGGTCGCCGAGCTGGCCGGCCGGCACGGCATGCCGCCGGAGGTCGCGGTGGCCACGTACCGCACGCTGATCGAGGAGCTGACCCGGATGCAGATGGACATGCTGGCGGACCGCCGTGCCGCCGGGGCGGCGCCGGCCGCCCCGGCGGCGCCGGAGCGGCGATGACCGGCGGCCGGGCGCCGGTCGACCTGCGGCACGCGCTCGCCACGCTCGACCCGCTGCCCGGCGAACTGGTCCGCGTCGCCGAGGAGCTGCCCGCCCGCTACGGCGTCTCGGCGCACTACGCCCGCTGGGCCGGCGCGCCCGCCGCGCCGCCCACCGGCCCCGGCCCCGCGGTGCTGTTCGACCGGGTACGCCCCGCGCACGGCCCCACCCGGGCCGTGCTGATGGGCCTCTACGGCACCCGGCGCCGCGCCGCCGGACTGCTCGGAGTCACCCCGGCCGAGCTGCCGCACCGGCTGCTCGACGCGGTGGCCGCGCCCCGGCCGCCGGTGCCCGCCGCCGCCCCGGCGCGCTGGCCCCGGCACCGGCTGCCGCTGGACCTCACCGCGCTGCCGGTGCCGGTGCTCACCGACGAGGACGCCGGCCCCTACCTGACGCTCGGGGCGGTGCTCGCCACCGACCCGGACACCGGGGTACGCAACCTGTCCGTGCACCGGATGTGCGTCCAGGGCCCGGACATGCTGACCATCTGGATGGTCCCCGGCCGCGACCTGGAACTGGCCCACCAGGCCGCGTTGCGCCGGGGCGCGGCGCTGCCGGTGGCGATCCACCTCGGGCTCGGCCCGGCGGTGCTGCTGTCCTCCTGCTGCCCCACCTCGCTGGTGCCGCCGGACGTCGACGAGCTGGCGGTGGCCGGGGCGCTCGCCGGCCGGCCGGTCGAGCTGCTGCCCTGCGCCACTGTGGACGCCGAGTACGTCGCGCACGCCGAGTACGTCATCGAGGGCGAACTGCTGGCCGAGCACGCGCCGGAGAGCCGGCACGGCGCGGTCGCCACCCCGGAGTTCCTCGGCTACCAGGGCCGCGCGCACCCGTCGCTGCCGCTGATCCGGGTCACCGCGATCACCGCGCGGGAGAGCCCGATCCTCCAGGCCGTCTCCGGCCCCGGGCACGAGCAGTCGGTGCTGCTCGGCTTCGGGATGGAGGCCGCGGTGCTGGACCTGCTGCGCCGCCGGGGCACGCCGGCGCTGGCCGCGCACTGCCACACCGCCGGCGGCGGCCAGCTCATGGTGGTGCTCCAGTGGCCGGCCAAGCGCGGCCCGGCCGACGACGCCGCGGTACGGGACGCGGCGGAGGCGGTGCTGGACGGCTTCCGGATGGCCAAGCTGGTGCTCTGCGTGGACGAGGACGTCGACGCGGAGTCCGACCAGGACCTGTGGTGGGCCATGGTGACCCGGTTCCAGGCGGACCAGGATCTGCGGGTCCTGGCCGACCGGGAGGGCTTCCCCCTGGACCCGAGCCAGCACACCGGCTACTCCCGGTCGCTGTCCGCCGACGGGCGCACCGCGAAGGCGGTGTTCGACTGCACGGTGCCGTACGCCCAGCGGGACCGGTTCCGCCGGCCCCGGTTCACCGAGCCGTCGCTTCCCGTGCCGCGCCGGCCAGCAGCGCCACTCCCTCGCTGATCCGGGCGGTGGGCAGCGCCGCGTACCCGATCAGGAACGTCGGCTCCGGCGGCGGGTGGGTGACGTAGTAGCCGGAGGCGGGATAGACCCGGACGCCGCGCGCGGCGGCGGCGCGCACGATCGCCGCCTCGCCGGCGCCGGACGCGCCGCCGAGCGTGACCAGCACGTGCAGCCCGGCGGCGGCGCCGGACACGCGTACCCCGGCGCCGAAGTGCTCGTAGAGCGCCTCCAGCAGCCGGGCCCGCCGCTGCCGGTAGAGGCGGTCCATCCGGCCGATGTGCCGGGCGTACGCGCCGGAGTCGATGAACTCGGCGAGCGCCTCCTGAGTCAGCGTCGGGGTCAGCCGGTCGGTGATCCACTTGATGCCGAGGAACGGCCGGACCAGGTGCGGGGGCAGCACCGCGTAGCCGATGCGCAGCGACGGGAACAGCGTCTTGCTGAAGCTGCCCACGTACGCCACGTCCGCGCCCTGCGGGTCGGCCGCCAGCGACGGCAGCCGCTCGGCGGCGAAGGTGAACTCGTTGTGGTAGTCGTCCTCCAGCACGGTGACGGCGTGCTCGCGCGCCCAGCGCAGCAGCGCCCGCCGCCGCCGCTCGGACATGACGAACCCGGTCGGGAACTGGTGCGACGGCGTGACGTACACCAGCCGGACCCGGGCCGGGTCCAGGCCGTGGCCGCGTACCCGGTCCTCGATCTCGCCGACCCGCAGCCCCTCCTCGTCGACCGGCACCGGCACCACGGCGGCCCGGGAGTAGCCGAAGATCTGCCGCAGCACGGTGTGGCTGGGGTCCTCGATCACCACCACGTCGTCCGGGCCGACGAGCAGCCGGACCAGGATGTCCATGGCCTGGGTGGCGCCGCTGGTGACGATGGTGTGCTCGCGGGCGACGTCGAGCGCCCGGCTGCGCCGCAGCAGCGCGGCGATCTGGGCGCGCAGCGCCGGGGAGCCCTCGGCCGGGCCGTAGCCCAGCGCCACCGCGTCGGCGCGGCTCACCGCCGTGGCGAGCGACTGCCGCCAGCGCGCCACCGGGAAGCTCGCCAGCGCCGGGGTGCCGTGCCGGAAGTCGTACGCCCCGTCCGGCCGGTGCATGGGCGCCGGTTCCCACGGCCGCCACAGCGGGCTGCCGGCGTCGGTCGGCAGCGGCGGTTCCGGGCGCAGCGGGGTGCGGGCCGGCGGGTCGCGGTGCGGCAGGTCGGGCAGGGCGTCGCTGACCCGGGTGCCGGAGCCGCGCCGGGAGGTGAGGACGCCGTTGGCGCGCAGCAGCTCGTACGCGCGGGTGACCACGGTGCGGGAGACGCCGAGCTGGTGGGCCAGTTCCCGGCTGGGCGGCACCGGGTCGCCGGGGCGCAGCCGGCCGGCACGGACGGAGCCGCTGATCTGGTCGCAGAGCTGCTGCTGCAACGGCACCGGGCTGTCCCGGTCGAGCACCACGAGCAGCTGCGACGACCCCACCCGCGACGCTCCCCCACCTAGCCG
>NZ_RCVK01000097.1:0-5787 GCF_003667485.1 Micromonospora sp. BL1 | reverse complement strand
GGCACGCAGCACGTCCAGCGCGGCGCGCCGCCGCCCCGCCGCCCCTTCGCTCAGTTGATCATGAAGTTGGCTGCCTTGTGGATCTCCGGAAGTGCCGTCAACTTCATGATCGCCGGACGCCGGGCGGGCGTTGGTCTGGGCGAGGGCGGCGGCTCGGGCCGAGGTCAGGTCGCGGGTGGGGCCCTCGATCAGGTCGTGCAGGGTCAGGTCCTCCTCGTGGTCCTTCGCCATCACGCCCCCAGCAGACTCTGGCCGCCCACCCGGACCACGTTGCCGCTCACCGCGCCGCTCGCCGGCCAGGAGAGCCAGCCGATCGTCTCGGCCACGTCCACCGGCAGGCCGCCCTGGGCCATGCTGTTCATCCGCCGTCCCGCCTCGCGGATGGTCAGCGGGATACGTGCGGTCAGCCGCGTCTCGATGAAGCCCGGCGCGACAGCGTTCAGGCTGATCCCGCGCTCGCACAGCACCG
Source organism: Micromonospora sp. BL1 (assembly GCF_003667485.1). Taxonomy (NCBI): domain Bacteria; kingdom Bacillati; phylum Actinomycetota; class Actinomycetes; order Micromonosporales; family Micromonosporaceae; genus Micromonospora; species Micromonospora sp. BL1. The sequence continues at coordinate 5,318 of NZ_RCVK01000097.1, read as the reverse complement.
GGGAGAGCGAGTCGACCAGGCCGATCACGCCGGCCTTGCTCGTCGCGTAGTTGGTCTGCCCCCGGTTGCCGGCGATCCCGGCGATCGACGAGACCGACACGATCCGGCCGCCGGCCGGGATCAGGTCGCGCTCCAGCAGGACGTCGTTGATCCGTTCCTGGCTGGACAGGTTCACGTCGATCACCGAGTCCCACCGGTCGGCGTCCATCCGGCCCAGCGTCTTGTCCCGGGTGATGCCCGCGTTGTGCACCACGACGTCGACCCGGCCGTGCCGGGACGCCAGATGCTCCGCCAGCCGGGTCGGCGCGTCAGGCGCGGTCAGGTCGAGCTGCACCGCGCTGCCGCCGATCTCGTTGGCGACAGCGGCCAGCTCGTCCCCGGCCGCCGGGATGTCCAGCGCCACCACCTGGGCGCCGTCGCGGGCCAGCACCTTCGCCAGCGCCGCGCCGATGCCCCGGGCCGCGCCGGTCACCAGCACCACCTGCCCGTCCAACGGCCGGTCCCAGTCGGCCGGCGCGACCGCGGTGCCGGTGCCCACGCGTACGACCTGGCCCGAGACGTACGCGGAGCGGCCGGAGAGCAGGAACCGGAGCGTGGACTCCAGGCTCACCGGGGTGCCGGCGTCACCCTCGCGGGTCACGTAGACGAGCTGGGCGGTCACGCCCCGGCCGAACTCCTTGCCGATGCTGCGGGTCAGGCCCTCCAGCGCGCGCTGGGCGGTAGCCTCCCGGGGAGAGCCGCACTCGGCTGGCGGGGTGCCCAGCACGATCACCCGGCCGCTGGGCAGCAGCGACCGGGCCTGCGGGTGGAAGAAGTCGTAGAGCTGGCGCAGCCCGGCGGAGTCGGTGATCCCGCTGGCGTCGTACACCAGGGCCGCGAAGCGGCGGTCGGCGTCGTGCGCGGCGACCGGATCGGCCAGCTCGACCCCGGCGGCGGTCAGGATCTTGCCGGCCGGCTCGGCGATCCGGCCGCCGGCCGAGGAGCCGAGCAGGACCGGCCCGGGAACGAGCGGGTCACCGGGCGTGTGCCGGCGCAGTCGGGGCGGGTCGGGCAGCCCGAGGCGCTTGACCAGCGCGCGACCGGCCCCCGTCTGGACGAAGCTCGCGTACCTGTCGGTCATAGGCGTAGCCTACTGGCGAGTAGGGTTCGGGCAACAGTTTCGAGGGAGGCCGATCGTGCAGAGTGTCCGGCGGGTCGCGGTCATCGGGGGCAACCGCATCCCCTTCGCCCGGTCCAACTCGCGCTACGCGCACGCGTCGAACGCCGACATGCTCGGCGCCGCGCTCGACGGGCTGGTCGCCCGGTTCGGGCTGGCCGGCGAGCGGGTCGGCGAGGTCGTGGCCGGCGCGGTGCTCAAGCACTCCCGCGACTTCAACCTCACCCGCGAGGTGGTGCTCGGCTCCCGGCTCGACCCGCACACCCCCGCGTACGACATCCAGCAGGCCTGCGGCACCGGGCTGGAGGCAGCCATCCTGGTCGCCAACAAGATCGCCCTCGGGCAGATCGAGGTCGGCATCGCCGGTGGCGTCGACACCACCTCGGACGCGCCGCTCGCCGTCAACGAGGACATGCGGCGCACCCTGATCCAGCTCAACTCGGCCCGTACGCTCGGCGAACGGCTCAAGATCGCCGCGAAGCTGCGCCCGCACCAGCCGTTCAAGCCGGACATCCCGCGCAACGCCGAACCCCGTACCGGGCTGTCGATGGGTGAGCACGCGGCCCGGACCGCGCTGCGCTGGAACGTCGACCGCACCGCGCAGGACGAACTGGCGCTGCGCTCGCACCAGCGGCTCGCCGCCGCGTACGACAAGGGGTTCTTCGACGACCTGATGACCCCGTACCTGGGGCTCACCCGCGACCAGAACCTGCGGCCGGACACCAGCCTCGAGAAGCTCGGCTCGCTCAAGCCGGTCTTCGGCGCCTCCGGCGCGGACGCCGAGCGGGCCACCATGACCGCCGGCAACTCCTCGCCGCTCACCGACGGCGCGTCCACCGTGCTGCTCGCCTCCGAGGAGTGGGCCAAGGCGCACAACCTGCCGGTGCTGGCGTGGTTCTCCTGGTCCGAGGCCGCCGCCGTCGACTTCGTGCACGGCGACGAGGGCCTGCTGATGGCCCCCGCGTACGCCGTGCCCCGGATGCTGGCCCGGGCCGGGCTGAGCCTCCAGGACTTCGACTTCTACGAGATCCACGAAGCGTTCGCCTCGCAGGTGCTGGCCACGCTGGCCGCCTGGGAGTCGCCGGAGTTCTGCAAGGAGCGCCTCGGCCTGGACGCCCCGCTCGGCTCGATCGACCGGGACAAGCTCAACGTCAACGGCTCGTCGCTGGCGGCCGGGCACCCGTTCGCCGCCACCGGCGGCCGGATCGTCGCCACGCTGGCCAAGCTGCTGGATCAGAAGGGGAGCGGGCGCGGCCTGATCTCCATCTGCGCGGCCGGCGGGCAGGGCGTGACGGCGATCCTGGAGCGCTGACGACGACGCCCGCCCGGTTATTCGCCGGGCGGGCAACCCGCGTGCCGGCCCGTTCCGTCCCCTGGGCATGAGGCGAACGAGGAGCGGCCCCCCGTGACCGGGCGTGACGAGGAGTTCCGCGACTACGTGACCGCCCGGCTGGAGCCGCTGCGCCGCACGGCGTACCTGCTCTGCCGGGACTGGCACACGGCGGACGACCTGGTGTCGATCACGCTGGGCAAGCTCTACCGCAACTGGCGGCGGGCGCTCGGCGCGAACAACCTCGACGCGTACGTCCGGGGGATGCTCACCAACGCGTGGCTGGACGAGCGGCGCCGCCCGTGGCGGCGGGAGCACAGCACCGACGAGGTGCCGGACCGGGCGGACCTGGCGGCCGGGGAGCCGTCGGTCGGTGAGCGGGAGATGCTGCTCGACATGCTGGGCCGGCTCGCGCCGCGGCGACGGGCGGTGGTGGTGCTTCGCTTCTACTGCGACCTGTCCGTCGAGGAGACCGCGCAGATCCTGGGCGTCAGCACCGGCACCGTGAAGAGTCAGGCCGCCCGCGCGCTGGAGACGTTGCGGCTGCTCGCCTCGCACCATTCGCCGGTGGAGAGCGGGAGGCAGCGATGACGTACCGGCAGATCTTCGACGAGGCGATCGGCGACGCGCCGCCGACGGCGGTGGACGTGGACGCCCTGGTGGCGCGGGAGGGCCGTCGCCGGCGGCGACGCCTGGGCGCGTACGCCTCGGCGACAGCCGTGCTGGCGCTGGCGCTCGGCGTCGGCGTGGTCGTGCAGCCGGGGGCGTCCGGTGGCCCGGCGCCCGCCCACTCGGCCGCGCCGTCCGCCACCGCCCGGAGCGAGCCGGAGCGCCTGCAGGTGGCGATCCTGGCCGCGTTCCACCGGGAGGCGCCGGACCTGCGGTGGGTGCAGGGCGCGTCGACAGCCGACCGCGAGACCTGGGACGGCCCGGTCACCGACGAGCCGCCGTGGTCGGTGCAGCGGTTGCAGTGGGAGTCCGCGACCGGCTGGTTGGCTGTGGGTGTCGCGGCCCGGGGCGAGGTCCGGTCGTACCTGAACATCAACGTGGGCCGGGTGCGCCCCGGCCACACGTCGGGACCGGACCGGTGCCGCCCCGGCGAGGTCACGTGCCGGTCCTTCACCGGTCCCGGGGGCGAGCTGGTGGTCGCCAACGACGCCGAGGGCCGACGCCTGGTCGGTCCGGTGACCGAGCGGACCGTCCTGCGTAGCGTGACCGTCAAGCGGGCCGACGGCGCGTTCGTGTCGGTGCAGACGCACTCGTCCACCGACCGGCATCTGATGACAGTCGAGGAGATGGCCGCGGTCGCGCTGGACCCGGAGATCCGGCTGGGCTGACGGTGTGTCCCGGTCCGGCCCGCCCACAGGCCGGACCGGGTACCGGCGTCGCCGGGGCCGGCCCGGGCGTCGTGAAAGACTGAGGTACGTGACGACGATCCCGAACGTGCTCGCCAACCGGTACGCCTCGCCCGAACTGGTCGCCCTCTGGTCGCCGGAGGAGAAGGTCCGGATGGAGCGCCGGCTCTGGCTGGCGGTGCTCAAGGCCCAGCGTGACCTCGGCGTGCCGGTGCCGGACGGGGTCGTCGAGGCGTACGAGCGCGTGGTGGACGACGTCGACCTGGCCTCGATCGCGGCGCGCGAGCGGGTCACCCGGCACGACGTGAAGGCCCGGATCGAGGAGTTCAGCGCGCTCGCCGGGCACGAGCACGTGCACAAGGGGATGACCTCCCGAGACCTCACCGAGAACGTCGAGCAGCTCCAGATCCGCGCCTCGCTGGAGCTGATCCGGGACCGGGTGGTCGCCACGCTGACCCGGCTGGGCTGGCACGCGGGCGAGTACTCCGCGCTGGTGATGACCGGCCGGTCGCACAACGTCGCCGCGCAGGCCACCACGCTCGGCAAGCGCTTCGCGTCGGCGGCGGAGGAGCTGCTGATCGCGTACGAGCGGCTGGAGGACCTGATCGGCCGCTACCCGCTGCGCGGGATCAAGGGGCCGGTGGGCACCGCCGCCGACCAGCTCGATCTGTTCGACGGCGACGCCGGCAAGGTGGCCGAGCTGGAGCAGCGGGTGGCCGGGCACCTGGGCTTCCGCCGGGTGCTGGACAGCGTCGGCCAGGTGTACCCGCGTTCGCTGGACTTCGACGTGCTCTCCGCGCTGGCCCAGGTGGCCGCCGCGCCGTCGTCGCTGGCCACCACGATCCGGCTGATGGTCGGCCAGGAGCTGGTCACCGAGGGCTTCAAGCCGGGCCAGGTCGGTTCCAGCGCGATGCCGCACAAGATGAACACGCGCTCGTCCGAGCGGGTGAACGGCTTCGCGGTGATCATCAGGGGTTACCTGTCGATGGTCGGCGAGTTGGCCGGCGACCAGTGGAACGAGGGCGACGTCTCCTGCTCGGTGGTACGCCGGGTCGCGCTGCCCGACGCGTTCTTCGCCGCCGACGGGCTGTTCCAGACGTTCCTCACCGTGCTGGACGAGTTCGGCCCGTACCCGGCGGTGATCAACCGGGAGCTGGAGCGCTTCCTGCCGTTCCTCGCCACCACGAAGATCCTGGTGGCGGCCGTACGCCGGGGTGTGGGCCGGGAGGTCGCGCACGAGGTGATCAAGGAGCACGCGGTCGCCGTGGCGCTGGCCATGCGGGAGAAGGGCGCGCCCGAGAACGACCTGTTCGACCGGCTGGCCGCCGACGGCCGCCTGGGCCTCACCCGGGCCGAGATCGACACCCTGGTGGCCGACCGCAACGCCTTCGCAGGCGCCGCCGCCGACCAGGTCGCCCGGGTGACGGCGAGGATCACCAAGGTCGTCGAGTCCCACCCCCACGCCGCCGCCTACTCC
>NZ_RCVK01000217.1:0-5923 GCF_003667485.1 Micromonospora sp. BL1 | reverse complement strand
GTGGTGGGCGGCACTCTGGCGGTGGAATGGCTGGCGGGTGGGTGGCGTTGTAACCCGGTGAACGACCGAGCACCAGCCGAGCCACGAGAAGGGGCCGCTGCTGCGGGAACAGCCTTGGGCTGTCGGTCGTTGAGTTCGGTTCTGGCGACGTGAGCCGCGGGGAATGATCCTGGCGGGCTGGTCGTTGAACACGGTTCCGACGACGTGAACCCCCGCCGCCCTCTGGTGGCGTGCACCGCCTCGGGAATGGTGGCGGGTGGCGGGTCGTTGGACATGCTTCCGGCGCCGCGCAGAGGCACCCCCCGGGGGTGTCCCGTGAGCAGCCGAGATCCCCCTTGAAGACTTTTTTGAGTGCCTGACGGTGCTCGCACCCGCGCCGGCCCCCGTCGGTGTGGGCGTCGATCCCCCGAATGGAGCCCCCATCATGAACACGATTCTGCGGAAGAGCGTTCTGGGTATTGCTGGTCTGGCCTTCACCGGTGGCGTGTTCGCCGGTCCGGTGGCCGCCCACGCGGCGGACACCACCCACGCGGTCAAGCCGGTGAGCGTGAGCGTGCAGGGTGACAAGCTGATCCCGCACGGTGTGCAGGGCGCCCAGTCCCGTATCGACCTGAACGACGAGCAGACCGCCAACGTGAAGGCGATCATCGCGGCGACGAAGAAGGCCGGCATGGACGAGCGTGCCGCGGTGGTGTCGATCGCGACGGCGTTGCAGGAGTCGAAGCTGGAGAACCTCGGCCACCTCGGTGACCGTAACGACCACGACTCGCAGGGCCTGTTCCAGCAGCGCCCCTCCTCCGGGTGGGGCACGGTGGAGCAGATCACCGACCCCGAGTACTCGACCACGGCGTTCCTGAAGGGTCTGAAGCAGGTCGACGGCTGGCAGGACATGCCGCTGACCAAGGCCGCCCAGACCGTCCAGGTCAGTGCTTACCCCGACCACTACGCCCAGTGGGAGCAGCAGGCCGCCGACCTCGTCGCCGAACACTGGAACAAGTAAGAGACACGAAGGCCGGCACCCCGAACCAACGGGGTGCCGGCCTTCACTCGCTTGCGGGGTGCGGGGCGACCTGACCCTGGCGCTGCCGGGCGGCGCAGAGTTCGGCCAGCTTCGCGTACGCGGGCGCGCCGATCAGCGCGGTCAGCTCCGGCCCGTACGAGACGTACATCGGCTCGGCGCCGACGTGCGCGTCGGTGGAGGACGTGCACCACCAGTCGAGGTCGTGCCCGCCGGCGCCCCAGCCGCGCCTGTCGAACTCGGCCAGCGTGGAGATCAGCACCTTGGTGTTGTCCGGCCGCTTGTGCCATTCCTGGTCGCGGCGTACCGGCAGCTGCCAGCAGACGTCCGGCTTGTACTCCAGCGGGTGCACCCCGTCGCGCAGCGCCTGGGCGTGCAGCGCGCAGCCGCCCCCGCCGGGGAAGTCGGCGTCGTTGAGGAACACGCACGGGGCGTCGACGTCGCGGGTGGCGGTACGCCGGGCCGGGGTCTTGCCGTCGACTGTGTCGTTCTCGGTCCAGTTCTTGAACCCGCGCCGGAAGTGCTGCCACGTCTCCGGCGTCAGCCGCTTGACCGCCGCCCGGACGCGCTTCTCGTCGTCGGAGTCGGTGAAGAACGCGCCGTGCGAGCAGCACCCGTCGGCGGCGCGCCCGGCGATGATGCCGTGGCAGCCCTGGCCGAAGATGCACGTCCAGCGGGACAGCAGCCAGGTCAGGTCGGCGCGGACGACGTGCTTCGCGTCGGCCGGGTCGACGAACTCGATCCACTCCCGTGGGAAGTCCAGCCCGACCTCGCGGCTGCGCGGGTCCTCGGGGTCGTCCACCAGCACGTGAAGCTCGATCTGCCCTGTCACTCGGACCAGCGTACGCGCGGTGACCCCGCCCGGCCGCCGAGCCGACGAAACGTGTTGGCCCTAGGGTCTCTCCCATGCGACTGGGTGTCCTCGACGTCGGTTCCAACACGGTGCACCTGCTGGTGGTCGACGCCCACCACGGCGCGCATCCCTGGCCGGCGCACTCGGAGAAGGTGGTGCTGCGGCTGGCCGAGCAGATCGGGCCGGACGGCGCGCTCACCGACGGCGGCGCGGACGGCCTGGTCAAGGCGGTCGGCATGGCCCGGGCGGCGGCCGACGGGCTGGGCGCCGAGGATCTGCTGGCGTTCGCCACGAGCGCGGTCCGCGACGCCACGAACGCCGCCGACGTGCTGGCCCGCGTCCGCGACGAGACGGGCGTACGCCTGGAGGTGCTCTCCGGCGCGGACGAGGCGCGGATGACGTTCCTGGCGGTGCGGCGGTGGTTCGGCTGGTCCGCCGGCCGGCTGCTGGCGATGGACATCGGCGGCGGCTCGCTGGAGCTGGCCGCGGGGATCGACGAGCACCCGGACGTGGCGATCTCGCTGCCGCTCGGCGCGGGGCGACTCAGCCGGGAGCGGCTCGCGGTGGATCCGGCCGGCACGGCGCCGCCGTCGGCCGAGGCCGTGGAGGAACTGCGGGCGTACGTGGACGCGCAGCTCGACCCGGTGGTGGAGCAGTTGACGGCGGTGGGCTGGGAGCGTCCGGTCGCCACCTCGAAGACGTTCCGCATGCTGGCCCGGCTGGCCGGCGCCGCGCCCTCCGGGGCGGGGCTGTGGGCGCGCCGCAGCCTGACCCGTACCGGGCTGCGGCAGGTGCTCGGGTTCATCAGGCACATCCCGCCGGCCCAGTTGCCCGAGCTGGAGGGGGTCAGCGCGCAGCGGGCGCACCAGCTCCTCGCGGGTGCGGTGGTGGCGGAGGCGGTGATGCGGCGCCTCGACGTGGACTGCGTGGACATCTGCCCGTGGGCGTTGCGGGAGGGTGTCATCCTGCGCCGGCTGGATCAGCTCGCGCCGATGTGACCGTACGAGCGCTCTGGGTTGCTTTGCGGTTGCTCGTCCCGATGCTCGCTGGCGGTTGGGGCTACCCTCGAAGGCGTGACCTACCGCGTTCCGGTGCTCCTGTCCACGTCCTCGGTCTTCCCCGAACGGACCGCGGCGGCGTTCCAGCTCGCCGCCGAGCTCGGCTACGACGGCATCGAGGTGATGGTCTGGACCGACCCGGTCAGCCAGGACGCGGGCGCGCTGCGCGGCCTCGCCGAGCACTACGGCGTGCCGGTGCTGTCGGTGCACGCCCCCTGTCTGCTCGTCACCCAGCGGGTGTGGAGCCCTGACCCGTGGGAGCGGCTGCGCAGGGCCGCCGAGCTGGCCGACACGCTGGAGGCGCCGACCGTCGTCGTGCACCCGCCGTTCACCTGGCAGCGTGACTACGCGCGCACCTTCGCTGACGGCCTCGACACGATCGCCGGGCAGTTCGGCGGCCTGCACTTCGGGGTGGAGAACATGTACCCGGTGCGGATGGCCGGGCGGCAGTTCGTCCCGTACGCGCCGGGCTGGGATCCGACCGAGATCGGCTACGCCTCGTACACGCTGGATCTGTCGCACTGCGCGGCCTCGCACACCGACGCGTTGGCGATGGCCGACCGGATGGGTTCCGGGCTGGCGCACGTGCACCTGGGCGACGGCACCGGCGAGGGGCGCGACGAGCACCTGGTGCCCGGTCGCGGCGGTCAGCCCTGCGCGGAGATGCTCCGCTCGCTCGCCGGGCGGGGGTTCACCGGCTCGGTGGCGGTGGAGGTGACCACCCGGGGCGCGAAGAGCCGCGCGGTTCGCGAGGCGGACCTGCGGGAGTCGCTGGAGTTCGCCCGGGCGAACCTGACCGCGCCCTCCCCGGTCGACGTCTGACCGGCACGGGCCACCCCGGCCGCTCGCACGCGGCCGGGGCGTACGCCGGAGGTCAGCTCACCGGGGACAGCGGCTGCGCCGGGACGGCCTGCTCGCCGACCGCTGCGCGCTTGCGGGCCCGATGCGCGGCCACGTGGGAGCGGGTGGCGCAGCGCTCGGAGCAGAACCGCCGGCAGCAGTTGGACGAGGTGTCCAGGTAGACGTTGCCGCAGCGGTCGTCGGCGCAGACCCCGAAGCGGGCGCTGCCGTACTCGCACAGCCACACCGACAGGCCCCAGACCGCGCCGGCCAGGTATTCCGAGGAGACCGACGCGCCCCGGCTGGTCACGTGCATGTGCCAGTCGGAGGAGTCGTGGCCGGAGATCCGCGGCTGCACCGGGAACGCCTCCAGCAGCGCGTTCAGCTCCGCCACCGCCTCGTTGTCCCGGCCGGAGGTGCCGTACTCGAAGACGTCCCGGAGGCGCTTCTGCGCCCGCCGGAAGATCGCCAGGTCCCGTTCCGCGACCTCGTCGCGCATCCAGCCCTGCTCGTCCGAGAAGACGGCCCGCAGGCCGTCCAGGTCGTCCAGCCGGGCGTTGACGAGCTCGACCCCGGTCCGGGCGTACGCGTCGAAGTTCACGACACCAACGGTAGACGACTCAGAGCACACGCGGTGCGTCGATGTAGTGGGGCAGGAACCGCGCGTAACCGTCAGTGATGAGGCTCTCGCTCTCGCGTACGCCGGCGCCGGCCGACTCGCCGTCCACGATCCAGCTCCCGAGCACCGTCCGGTTGCCCTCGAACTCGGGCAACGCGCGGAACTCCTGGAAGCAGAAGCCCTCGTCGCCGTAGATCCCCGGGTTGGTGATCTCCGTGTCGCCGGTCACGATGCGTACCGAGCCGCCCTCGCGGCCGAGCAGCGGCTTGGCCACGTACTCGGTCATGCCGCGCGGCGAGTCCAGGTACGCGGGCAGCAGGTAGTCGTGCCCCGGATACATCTCCCAGAGCACCGCCAGCAGCGCCTTGTTCGACAGCAGCAGCTTCCAGGCCGGTTCGATCCAGGTGGTGGGCGTGCCCGGGTCCAGCGCCGGCCGCCCGTACGGCTCGGCCAGCATCCACTCCCAGGGGTAGAGCTTGAAGCAGGTGGTGATCGGCCGGTCGTCGGCGTCGACGAAGCGCCGCCCGTCCCAGCCGACCCGCTGGATCGGCATGAGCGTCACGTCCAGCCCGGCCTGGCGGGCCGTCTCGGCCAGGTAGCCGGCGGTGATCTGGTCCTCGCCCGACTCCTCCTCGGAGGACCACAGCACGTGCGCCCGCGGCTCGTGCAGCCCGGCGCCGATCTTGGCCCAGGCGCCGACCAGGCGTTCGTGCAGGCTGTTCCACTGGTCCGCGTCCGGGCGGGTGTGTTCCAGCCAGTACCACTGCACGATGCTCGCCTCGACCAGCGCGGTCGGGGTGTCGGCGTTGTACTCCAGCATCTTCGGCGGGCCGCTGCCGTCGTACCAGAGGTCGAAGCGGCCGTAGAGCGTCGGGGGGTTCTCCCGCAGCGAGCGGGCGACCGCCTCGGCGGCCCACTCGGGGATGCCGAACTCGGCGTACCGGCGGCGGGCCACCACGTGCTCGGCGGCGGCCACCGACATCCGGTGCAGCTCCTCCGTGGCCTCCTCCAGCCGGAGCACCTCGTCCAGCGTGAACGAGTACGCCGCCGTCTCGTCCCAGTACGACATGATCTCGCCGTCGGGCAGCTCGGTGTCGACGTACACCAGGCCCTGGGCCCGGATGGTCTCGTCCCAGCCGGGGCGCGGCGTGCTCGCCTCGCGGCGCACGTCAGCCGCCGCAGGAGGCGAGGTGGGTGCCGAAGCCGCCGCGCTCGGGCAGCGCGGTGGTCGGGGCCGGCTCGCCGCGCGCGGCGGTGACCGGCGCGGGCACGTGCAGGGCCACGGCGACGATGTCGCCGCCCCCGCCGGCCGGGCCGAGCGCGCAGTCGTCATCGTCGTCGTCGTAACCGTTGTTGCAGCCGGAGAGCGCGAGGGCCAGCGCGGTCAGCGCGCCGAGCTGCACGGAGGCCGAGCGGAGCCGGCGCCGGGGGTGTCGTCGATCCACGTGAACGTTGTAGCCGATCCCCGCCAGCCGGGGGTGCCCGGGCCGGGCCGGAGCTGTCTCTTAGACACATCTCCGAGCCCACGAGACTAC
>NZ_RCVK01000098.1:0-5932 GCF_003667485.1 Micromonospora sp. BL1 | reverse complement strand
CTCCGGACCCGACCCTGACCCCACCCTGAGATCCGCCGCCGGTGAAACTCCGGGGCGTCCCCGTGGTCCCGGGCGTCGCGGCCGTGTGACGATCTGAGCGTCGGCGCCGCCGGCTTCACCACCCGGTACGGCCTGGTACGCCCCCGCGAGGGCCGCTACCTGGCCGGGGTGTGCGCCGCCATCGGCCGGGCCACGAACACCGACCCGGTGCTGTGGCGCGTGCTGCTGGCCGTGCTCGGCTTCTTCGGCGGCATCGGGATCATCGTGTACGTCGCCGGCTGGCTGATCATCCCGGGTGAGGGCGACACCGCCTCGCCGGTGGAGGCCATGCTCGGCCGGGGCCGGTCCAGCATGTCCCCGATCACGGTGATCGTGCTCGGCATCGTGGTGGCGCTCGGCTTCGCCTACGTCGTCACCGACGGGTTCCGGGCGATCCTGCTCGGCGCGGTGATCCTGATCGGCGGCGCGCTCCTGCTCAACCGCGAGCAGCGCGGCCCGGCGCAGCGGCCGGCTCAGCCGGCGCCGCCGCACGATTCACCGCCGGGTCCGGTGCCACCGGTGGCCTGGCCCGCGCCGCCGGCCCCGGCGCCGGGTACGTGGACCGCGGCTCCCCCCGCGGCACAGTGGACCGGTACTCCCGCCGGACCGGGCCACCCCGGGGCGGCGCCGTCCGGCGGCCTGTCCGGCTACCCGCCGCCCGGTCGGCCCGAGCCCGGCCATCCCCCGGTGCCCGCCTCCGAGCCCGGCTACCCACCGGCGCCCGCGTCCGAGCCCGGCTTCCCGCCGGCGCCGTCGGTCGAGCCGGGCTACCCGCCGGCCTCCGCGTCCGAGCCGGGCTACCCGCAGGCCGAGCCGGGGCACCCGGCGGCGTCCGACGCGGAGCGCGAGCCGGGCCGTCCCGGGCCCGCCACCGGCTACCCGACGCTCCCGGCGCCGGGCTGGCCCGCCGCGGCCGGCACCCGGCCGGGCCCGTCCGAGCCGACGACGGTCGCGATGCAGCAGGTGACCGGCCCGGTCGCCGACACCGCCACCTGGCCGGCCTACGGCACGAACCCGGCCTGGCCGGGCGCACGGGACGCGGGCACCCGGCTGGACGAGCCGGCCGCCGTGCCGCCGCCCGCGCCGGTGGGCGCACCGCTGCCGCCCGGCGGCTACCGGCCGCCGTTCGCCCCGCACGGCCCCTACGCCGGATCGCCGCCCGTCCCGCCACCGGTGCGGCCGCCGCGACCGCCGAAGCGACCCAAGGAGCGCTCACCGCTCGGCGCGATCACGTTCTCGCTGATCTTCCTGGCGCTCGGCGTGGTGGCCATGCTCGACCTGCTCGACGTCTTCCCGGTCGGCGCCGCCGGCTACTTCGCCGCGGTGCTCGCCACCATCGGCCTCGGTCTGCTCGTCGGCACCTGGTTCGGCCGGGCGCGCTGGCTGATCGCCCTGGGCCTGGTGACAGCGGCGGCGCTCGGCATCGCCACGGTCGCCGAGTCCTACGACCGGGTACGCGGCATCGACGGCAACGTCACCTGGGCGCCGACCGACCTGCGCGACCTGGCCGACCGGTACGAGAACAACCTCGGTGACGCGACGCTCGACCTGCGCGGGATCGACTTCGACAAGCAGGACGTCCAGGTGACCGTCGACGTGAACCTCGGCAACGCGACAGTGGTCGTACCGCCGAACGTCGACGTGACCACTGTGGCCGACGTGAACGCCGGCGACGCCACGGTCTTCGGCCGGCGCAGCGGCGGGCTCGGCGGCCGTCAGTGGGAGACCACCGACGCGGGCGCCGACGGTCCCGGTGGCGGCAAGCTGCGCCTCTACGTCCACGTGAACGCCGGCAAGCTGGAGGTGACCCGGTGAAGGCACACCGTACCGACATCGTGTCGTTCGCTTTCGGACTCGTCTTCCTCGGCCTGTCCGTCTGGTGGCTGCTGGCCCGGATCCTCGGCCTCTCCGTACCCCCGGTCGGCTGGTTCCTGGCCGGCGGGCTGGTGCTGATCGGGCTGCTCGGACTGATCGGCGCGCTGCGCTCGGGCCGCGCACCGGAGCAGCCCGCGCCGGAGTCCGCGCCGGAGGTCACCGTCTCGGCGCCGTACGGCTCCCCCGCCGCCGGCGCGGAGACGCCCGGTGGCGTGGAGACAGCCGGTGGCGTGGACACGGCGGCCGGCGCGGAGAGGCCCGACGCCGCCGACGAGTGGGTCACCGAGGCCACCACGGACTCCGCGGAGCCGGCCACCCGCGAACTGCCGCCGCTCGATCCACCGGCCGACGAGGCGGCTCCGCAACGCCGTACGCCGGGGGATCCGGCCTGACCGCGCCACTGCGGCGCCCTTCGGACGCGGCCTATGCTGGTCGGCGGAGATCTCGCCTCCGCCGGCCGGCCCACGCCCCCGACACGCCGGAGCCGCCGGTCGGGTCGCCGGAGCCGCCGGCGTCCGTTCGCTATCTCGTCAGGAGCCCGTCCGACATGACCCAGTCCCCCGCCGTGCGCGTCACCGGTCCCTCCGGTGCGGTCCGCATCGGCGAGCGCGCCGCCCGCACGCTCGTCAGCGAGTTCGCCCGGCGTAACGACCCGAAGGCCGGCCTGCTGGTCGGCGCGACCCCGGAGTCCGCGGTGCTGGCCGCCGCGATCGAGGCGCTGCTCCCCGGCGACCGGCTCACCGTGGTGCCGGCGGAGGGCGCCGCCGCGGCCGCGCTGCGCGAACACGTCACCGCGCAGGGCCGCTGGGTCGCCGACCGGGTACGCGTGGTCGACACCCTCGCCGAGGCGGACGCCGCCGCGGTGGTGGTCGTCGCCGAGCCGTTCACCGGCACCGCGGACGACGCCCGCGCCGCTGTCGACGGGCTGGCGAAGTACCTCGCCGAGGGCGCGGTGCTGAGCGTCGCCGCGCCGCTGTTCCGCACCGAGGGCGCCGACGGCGAGCTGGACCGGCAGGGTGTGCTGCACGGCGTGCGCACCGACCTGGTGCTGCGCAACACCCCGCCGGTACGCGTGCACCACCTGCGGTTCACCCCGGCGCCGGTCGCGCTCGCGGCCTCGCTGTCCCCGGCGTACCGGCCGTCGAGCGTGCCGCTGACCCGGGGCATGCACATCGACTCGAACGGGGTGGCCGCCGCGGGCATCACGCTCGGCCTGGCCGCCCTGGCCCGGGCCGCGCGACCGAAGTCGAAGCTGTGGCTGCTGCCGGCGCTGGCCGCCGCGCCGGTGGCCGCGTTCTTCCGCGACCCGGAGCGGGACGTGCCGGAGGACCCGTCGGCAGTGGTCGCCTCGGCGGACGGTCAGGTGCTGTCCGTGCAGCGCCTGCAGGACGAGCGCTTCGGTGACGGCGAGTGGCTGCGGATCGCGGTCTTCCTGTCGGTGCTGGACGTGCACGTCAACCGCGCCCCGGTGGCCGGCAAGGTGGTCGACTACTTCGTCGCCGACGGCGGGTTCGTCAACGCCATGAAGCCGGACGCCGAGCACAACGTGGCGGCGTACACGGTGCTGGACACCGACCACGGCACGGTGGTGGTGGCGCAGCGCACCGGGCTGATCGCCCGCCGCATCGTGCAGCGGGCGCCCGTCGGGTCGCTGCTGGCCCGGGGCGAGCGCTTCGGCCTGATCCGGTTCGGCTCGCGTACCGACGTCTACCTGCCGGCCGACGCTGCGGACCCGCTGGTCGGTCCGGGCGACAAGGTGGTCGGCGGCGCGACGGTGATCGCCCGCTGGCGCTGACGGCGCCGGACACGAAGAAGGGGCGCCGCTCTCGCGGCGCCCCTTCTGTCGTTCTCGGATCAGGCGGTACGGCGCTGGTGCAGCCAGAGCAGCGGCCCGCTGACCAGGTAGCCCACCACCACGAGGGCGAACGTGAGCCGGATGTCGACGAGCGCGCCGACCACCGGGGCCAGCCAGAGCCACGGCGGCAGCTTCAGCAGCCGGGCGAGCTTCGCGTACGGGAAGCTGGACACCATGGCGAAGGCGAGCAGCGCGACGCCGGCCACCATGACCAGGCCGGGGACCGGCACGCCGATGGCCACGGTCAGTGCGAGCACCGCTGCCGCCATGGTGGTCGGCACGCCGCAGAAGAAGCGGCCGTCCTTCGGCGAGACGTTGAACCGGGCGAGCCGGACCGCTGCGCAGGCGGCGACGAGCGCGCAGGACACCGCGGCGGCCGCCGGGGGCGCCGAACCGGCGAGCGAGGCGTAGACCACGACCGGCGCGGCGAGGCCGAACGAGCACATGTCGGCGAGCGAGTCCATCTGCGCGCCGAACGGGCTGGCCACACCGAGCTTGCGGGCCAGCGCGCCGTCGAGGCCGTCGAACGCGACGCACGCGATCAGGCAGATCGCGGCGATCTGCACGTCACCGCGCATGGCCAGGAAGATGGCCAGCATGCCGAGCATGAGGCTGCTCAGCGTGCACGCGTTGACGAGCGCGAACTTGGCCCGGCGGGCGGCGGTGCGCTCACCCGGCAGGAGCGGGATCGACATCGCCGGGGACTCGTCGTCGACCGGGGCGGCCGGGGCGAGTGCCGGGCTGATCGGGCGTACCGTCTCGAGGTCGGTGTCGAGCCGGCCGTAGCGGAGGCGCTGGCGGTCGGCGTAACGGTGGTCGGGGGTGACCAGGTCGGTCCCCGAGACGGTCGCGCCGTCCCGGCGGCCCACCCGGACCAGCAGCACCTGGCGGGCGAACGTACTGCTGCGGCGCAACCTGCCCGCCCAGCGACGCCCTGCGGGGCGCGGACTGTCAGTCGTACGACGCCGGCGCCATGGGGCTCTCGGCACGTTTCCTCCATCACCGGATCGGCTGGCCGCCCACTGCGGGGCGGGTGTCCGGCTGTCTCGTGCCGGACCTTTCGGGTCCGGCAGCCCTTTTGCGGAGTACACCATTGCACAGGGGACAGGGGCTTGGCGATAGCTGCCGGCGGTACTTATATCTCCCTTAACCGCGCGAACCGCCCACTCATTCCCATCTCGGGCCTCAACGCCCGTTTTTGTCGGTCAGCCGTACTTCCGACTGTACCGGAGGCCACCCGGGGCGGCTCGGCGAGCGATTCAGGTCACCCGCTGCCCGGTGGCCCGGGCCGCCACGTCGGTCATCGACAGACCGGTGACCTGCTCCGGGGCGAACCAGGCGGCCCGCGCGGTCGAGCCGCCGGCCAGCTCGGTCACCACCGCGTCGGTCGGCGCGTCCACGCGTACCCGGTAGATCACCCGGACGCCGTGCCAGTCCAGCGGGCGGCCCTCCGGGCCGAGCGCGGCCGGGTTGTGCAGGTTGTCCACGGCGATCAGATCGACCACCCGGCCCAGCTGCCCGGCCTCCTCGACCAGCTCGCGCAGCAGCCCGGCGGCGGGCTGCTCGCCGTGGTCGGTGCCGCCCCCGGGCAGGTGCCAGCGGCCCGCGCCCGGATAGCCGTCGGCGATCATGGTGAGCAGCACCCGGTCGGCGGGGTCGGTGACCAGCCCGTACGCGGCGAAGCGCTGCCGGCGGTCGACTGCCGGTCCGGTCGGCTCGGCGGGTAGAGCCCGGGGCAGATCGGCCGGCAGCGGAGTCACCGGCAGGCCGAGCAGCTCGGCGGTGAACGGCATCAGCGGCCGGGCCGCCGCCTCCTCGGGCGTGCACCACGCCACCTCGTCGCTGCCGCCGGCCGGTTCGGGTCGCAGCCGCCCGCCGCGCGCCTCCACGTCGAAGATCAGCCGGTCGGTGTGCAGCGCGATCCCCAGGTCGGCGAACGCGACCACGTCGGCCACCGCGGCCCGGATCGCGCCGGGCACGACGGTCAGGCCGGTCTCCTCGGCGAACTCGCGGACCACGGTGTCGGCCGGGTGCTCCGCGTGCTCGACGCCGCCGCCCGGCAACTGCCACACCCCCGGGTACGGGCACTTCGCCGAGCCACGCGCCAGCAACACCCGCCCCTCGGAGTCCCGCAGCACCCCGTAGGCCCCGACCCGCCGCAGC
>NZ_RCVK01000100.1:0-5943 GCF_003667485.1 Micromonospora sp. BL1 | reverse complement strand
CACCACCCCCGAACCGGACACCCCCACCCACACAGCCCGGCAACGACCGATGTCCCGACCTCGGGGCACCCCTCGAACCAGACAACCTCACCCACACGGGCCACCCACTCCCGCACGGTCGATCATGAGGTTAGCGGGGACAAAGCGGACACCCGACGCCGCTAACCTCATGATCGACGCAGCCGGGCGGGCCGAGCGGGGCGGGAGCAGCGAGGTGCCGCGCGACCGACCCGCGATCTTGCAGTTCGAGCCTCCCAGGTGTGCCATTCGCGCGTTTTGCGGGCCACCGAAGTGCAAGATCGGCGAGGAGGGAGGGGTTGTGGGCCGCTCCTGCCCGAAGGTCGGCGGGATCTGCACACCACCCGCTGCGGTGATCAAGGAGTTTGCGGCCAGTAGGAGGCGCGAGGAGTCCGCTAACTCCTTGATCAACGCGGCGGACACGGGCGCGGGCGCGGGACAGGGCGGGGACACCGCGTACGCTTGGGCATCATGAGTGCCCCGTCCACGACCCCGCGTCCCGCCGCCGCCAACTCGGTCTGGCCCCGGCTGGAGCCGTTGCTGCCGCAGGTGACCAAGCCCATCCAGTACGTGGGTGGAGAGCTGGGAGCCGTGGTCAAGGACTGGGACGCCGCGACCGTCCGGTGGGCGCTGATGTATCCGGACGCCTACGAGGTGGGCCTGCCCAACCAGGGCGTGCAGATCCTGTACGAGGTGCTCAACGAGCTGCCCGACGTGCTGGCCGAGCGGACGTACGCGGTCTGGCCCGACCTGGAGAAGCTGATGCGCGCCCACGGCGTGCCGCAGTTCACCGTCGACGCCCACCGCCCGGTGCGCGACTTCGACGTGTTCGGCGTCTCGTTCTCCACCGAGCTGGGCTACACCAACCTGCTCACCGCGATCGACCTGGCCGGCATCCCGCTGCTCGCCGCCGACCGCACCGACGCCGACCCGGTGATCGTGGCCGGCGGGCACGCCGCGTTCAACCCGGAGCCGATCGCCGACTTCGTCGACGCCGCGGTGCTCGGCGACGGCGAGGAGGCGGTGCTGGAGATCACCGCCATCGTCCGGGAGTGGAAGGCGGAGGGCTCCCCGGGCGGCCGGGACGAGCTGCTGCTGCGGCTTGCCCGGACCGAGAGCGTCTACGTGCCGCGCTTCTACGACGTCGACTACCTGCCCGACGGCCGGATCCAGCGGGTCGTGCCGAACCGCCCGGACGTGCCGTTCCGCGTGCACAAGCGCACGACGATGGACCTGGACGCCTGGCCCTACCCGAAGAAGCCCCTGGTTCCGCTCGCCGAGACGGTGCACGAGCGGTACGCGGTGGAGATCTTCCGGGGCTGCACCCGTGGCTGCCGCTTCTGCCAGGCCGGCATGATCACCCGCCCGGTGCGGGAGCGTTCGATCACCACCGTCGGCCAGATGGTGCAGCAGGGGCTGGAGTTCTCCGGCTTCCACGAGGTGGGCCTGCTGTCGCTGTCGTCGGCCGACCACTCCGAGATCGGCGACATGTGCTCCGGCCTGGCCGAGCAGTACGCGGGCACCAACGTCTCGCTGTCGCTGCCGTCGACCCGGGTGGACGCGTTCAACATCGACCTGGCCCAGGAGCTGTCCCGCAACGGGCGCCGGACCGGTCTGACCTTCGCCCCCGAGGGCGGGTCGGAGCGGATCCGCAAGGTGATCAACAAGATGGTGTCGAAGGAAGACCTCATCCGTACGGTGGTCACCGCCTACTCCAACGGCTGGCGGCAGGTGAAGCTCTA
Source organism: Micromonospora sp. BL1 (assembly GCF_003667485.1). Taxonomy (NCBI): domain Bacteria; kingdom Bacillati; phylum Actinomycetota; class Actinomycetes; order Micromonosporales; family Micromonosporaceae; genus Micromonospora; species Micromonospora sp. BL1. The sequence goes on along the minus strand of NZ_RCVK01000100.1, from coordinate 4,183 downwards.
CTTCATGTGCGGCCTGCCCACCGAGACCGACGAGGACGTCCTGGAGATCGCCGACATGGCGCACGAGGTGATCCGGGCCGGCCGCGCGGCCACCGGATCCAAGGACATCCGCTGCACGGTCTCCATCGGCGGGTTCGTGCCGAAGCCGCACACCCCGTTCCAGTGGGCCTCGATGGAGCGGCCGGAGGTCATCGACGGCCGGCTCAAGCTGCTCAAGCAGGCCATCAACAGCGACCGCTCGCTGGGCCGGGCGATCGGCTTCCGCTACCACGACGGCGAGCCGTCGCTGATCGAGGGCCTGCTGTCCCGGGGCGACCGCCGGGTCGGCGCGGTGATCCGCAAGGTCTGGGAGAACGGCGGCCGGTTCGACGGCTGGAGCGAGCACTTCTCGTACCGGCGGTGGGTGGACGCCGCCGCCGAGGTGCTGCCGGCGTACGGGGTGGACCTCGACTGGTACACCACCCGCGAGCGCGAGGAGCTGGAGGTCCTGCCCTGGGACCACCTCGACTCCGGCCTCGACAAGGACTGGCTCTGGCAGGACTGGCAGGACTCCCTGTCGGAGTACGAGCAGGACGACTGCCGCTGGACGCCCTGCTTCGACTGCGGCGTCTGCCCGTCCATGGACACCGAGATCCAGATCGGCCCGACCGGCCGCAAGCTGCTGCCGCTCACCCCGGTCAACGGCCTGAAGCTGCCCGCCGCCGCGCAGGGCTGAGGCCACCGGCACGCACCGGAGCGCGGGAACCCGACCGGGTTCCCGCGCTCCGTCGTCTTTTCCCGGTGACCGTCGCGATACGTGGGGCGGGGGTGCCCCGACTGGTCCTTCCTCGATACGCTGCGTCCGTAGTGGACCGGCCGGGGCCGGCAGCGGGGAGGACAGTCAGGATGGGCATCAATCCGCCGGACACCGGCGATCTGCACGTCAGCGTCGAGGATCTGGACGCCGCAGCGGAGTACGTCGAGCGTCTCAAGCAGTACGTCGACGACACCATCGGCTGGGAGATGGAACGCATCAAGGAGCGGATGAAGGGCGACAGCGGCAACGCGCAGACGGTGCCCAACGGCACCCCGTTCGGCGCGTACGAGGACGCCCGGATGCAGTGGCAGGCGCTGACCACGTCCACGGCCAGCATGGAGGCCCACCTCAAGGCCATCTCCATGAAGCTGGCCGGCCTGAAGCAGGGCACACAGGACATCGCCAAGGCGTTCCGCGACGCCGAGGCCCGCAACGCGGCCAACGGCAAGGACATCGAGCGGCTGCTGGAGTCCGCGGCCCCGCCGCCGGACGCCGGGCAGCAGCCCACCTACCCGTACACGGCCTGAGGGGGAGACGGTCATGGCAGGAGGCACCTGGGAGCGTTGCGTCCGTGAGGTGACGCTCTCGGCGGACCCGGAAACCGTCGGATCGGTCGGCGCGGGCTGGAAGAACCTCTCCACCGCGCTCGGCCACCTGCGCGACTCGCTCGTCGGTCGCTCGTTCGTCGGCCCGATCGCGGCCGGGCAGGAGCGCCCGCACACCGGCGGCCTGCCCGGGATGCTCGCCGGCTGGAAGGGCAGCGGCGGCGACGCGTACCGCGAGCACCTCGGCGACATCGGCAAGGAGATCGAGGAGCTCATCACGCACGCCAGCAACGTCAGTGGCGCGCTGACGCGGATCGAGGGTGACATCCGTACGGCGGTGGCGAGCATCCCGATCCCGCTGATGGACAACTTCGGCTGGAACGAGTGGAGCCTGCCCGGCGGCACCGAGCTGGACGACGCCCGCGACGGCGAGAGCCAGTCCGGCTTCCTGGCCGCGCTGCGCAGTGACTACCAGGGCAATCAGGCGCTCTATGCCGACGGCGCGTTCCGCGACAAGGCCGACGACCTCGAAGCCACCATGAAGATCGACGGCAACGCCAGCGACCAGAAGCGGGGCGGCTGGTGGGACACCAAGTCGCACCTGGACAACTGGTACCGCGACAACCAGCAGGCGGCCAACAAGGCAATGTCGCCGTTGCCGGCCGCGGTCGAGGCCGAGCGCCCCAAGCTGGTCGTACCCCGCCCTACCGACAGTGAGCTGGGTGACGGCTACCGCGGCGACCCGCGGGTCCCCCCGTCGGGTGTGCCCGGCGGCGGCCTGCCGGGTGGCGGCCTGCCGGGTGGCGGCATGCCCGGCGGTGGAATGCCCGGCGGCGGCCCGATGCCGTCCCTGGGCAGCACCGGCATCCCCGGTGGCGGCACGCCCGGTGGCAGTTCGTTCACGCCGCCGGGCACCGGCGTGCCCGGCGGCGGCATCCCCGGCGGCGGCTCCTACACCCCGCCGGGCACCGGGGGGATCCCCGAGCTCGGCGGCGCGCCCGGCTCGGGCAGCCCGGAGTACGGCAGCGGTCTGGCCGGCGCGGGCGGGCCCGGCACGATCACCGCGGGTGGACCGGGCACGCTCGGTCTGGGCGGCGGCGGTGGCGCGGGCGGACTGAGCGCCGGTGGCGGCGGCTTCGGCGGCGGTGGTGCCGGCCTGGGCTCGGCCGGCGGGATCGGCGGTGGCGGGATCGGCGCGGCCGGCGGCATGGCCATGGGCGGCCTGCCCGGCATGGTCGGCGGCGGTAACGGCAAGGTTCCGCCACTGACCAGCGCGGCCAGCGCGCTGAAGGCCGCGTCCGCGGCGGGACCGGGCGGTGCGGGCGGCATGCGCGGCGGGATGGCCGGCGCCGGGATGATGGGCGGCGGAATGATGGGTGGTCACGGCGGCGCCGGGCACGGCGGCGGCGCTGCGGAGCACTCGTCATGGTTGACTGAGGACGACGATCCGTGGGGCACCGGTGACGGTGCGTCCCCGGGCATCCTGCGATGAGGACGGACGGATGAAGGTGCACGTCGGCGCGCTCCGGCCGGTGGCGGCCGGTCTGCTTGCCGGACTGATGCTGCTGGGGGCCGCCCAGCCGGCGGTCGCCGCTCCGCGCCGCGCCGAGCAGTGGTATCTGGACGAGCTGCGGATCGACCGGGCGCATCAGATCTCCACCGGGCGGGGCGTCGTCGTCGGCGTGCTGGACACCGGCGTCGACGCCGGGCACCCCGACATGCGGGGCCAGGTCCTGGCCGGTGGGAGCACCCGCGACTCCGGCGACGGCCGGCGCGACCCGGACGGCCACGGCACCCACATGGCCGGGATCATCGCGGCCAACGGCACCGGGGTGGTCGGCATCGCGCCCGACGCCCGGATCCTGCCCGTCCGGAAGCCCGTCGGCGCGGCGGCCACCAAGGACGACTCCGCGACCGGCATCCGGATGGCCGTCGACGGCGGGGCGAAGGTGCTCAACCTGTCGTACGGCGGTGCCGGGGCCGTGGACGAGAGCGAGGCGGCCGCGATCCGGTACGCGCTGGAGCGCGACGTGGTCGTGGTCGCCGCCGCCGGCAACGTCCGATCGGCCGGCCCGGACGTCGTCTCACCCGCCAAGATCCCCGGCGTGATCGCGGTGACCGGCACGGTCCGGGGCGGGGGCTTCTGGTCCGGCTCGGCCCAGGGGCCGGAAGCGGTCATCGCCGCGCCCGGCGACGAGGTCTACAACATCGGCCCGGACCGGGGCTACGGCTGGGGCGACGGCACCTCCGACGCCGCCGCCGTCGTCTCCGGCGTCGCGGCGCTGGTCCGGTCGAAGTACCCGAAGCTCTCCGCGTCCGACGTGATCAACCGGATCATCCGTACCGCCCGGGACGCCGGCCCGCCCGGCCGGGACCCGCGGTTCGGCTTCGGCCGGATCGACCCGGTGGCGGCACTCACCGCCGACGTGCCGTCGGTGTCGGCGAACCCGCTGCTCGGGGCCGCCGCGCCGAGCGCGTCCGCGCCACCGGCCGCCGCCGAGGACGACAACTTCGACGTGACCAAGTACGGCGACCGCGGCGGCCCCTCCGACCAGCAGGTGATGGTCATCGGCATCGGCATCGCGGTGGCGCTCGTGGTGCTGCTGGCGCTCGTGGTGTTCCTGATCTGGAACCGCCGCCGTCACCGGCGCGAACTGGCCCGGGCCGGCTCGATCCCGGACGAGGCGCTGGATCGGATGGACGGCAACGGGCAGGGCCCGCCGGTCCCGGCCGGCTATGCCGCCGCTCCGCCTTCCGGCTACGGCCCTCCCGGCAGCCACCCGTCACCCGCCGCCTACGCCCACCCGGGCGGGTACGCCCACCCGGGCGGACACCCCCAGCC
>NZ_RCVK01000132.1:0-6023 GCF_003667485.1 Micromonospora sp. BL1 | reverse complement strand
GACGGCGGCGGGCCAGCAGGGGCAGGGCCAGCGCGGCGAACGCGAGCAGCACCGGCAGCCCGGCCGGCAGCAGCGGGGTCGCCAGCACTGCCAGGCCGGCGCCGAGGAGCGCCACCCGGCGGGTCTCCCGGTCGCGCAGGCTGGGCAGCAGCAGGGCGGCCAGCCCGGCGGGGAACGCGGCGTCGAGTCCCAGGACGGCCGGGTCACCGGCCGCGCCGCCGGCGAGCACGCCGAGCGCGGTGCCGGCGTTCCAGGCTAGGAACAGCAGCACCCCGGCGAGCCAGAACGCCCGGCGCCGTTGCGGCCCGGCCGGGCGGGCGAGCGCGAACGCGGTCGCCTCGTCGGTCATCAGGTGGCTGCCGAGCAGCCGCTGCGCGCGCCGGGTGCCGAGCGCACCGCCGAGGGCCAGGCCGAACGGCAGGTGCCGGGCGTTGAGCAGCAGGCCGGCGAGCACCGCCGCCATCGGGTTGCCGGCCACGACGAGCCCGACGGCCATGAACTGGGCGCCGCCGGCGTAGACGAACGCGGACATGGCGAGCGTGGCCCACACGGGCAGGCCGGCGGCCACCGCCACGGCACCGAACGACGCGCCCACGGCGAGCATCGCCGCGCCGATGGCGGCGACGTCGCGGAGCACCCGGGCGTCGCCCGTTCGGTATGCCGTACGCATGTCCATTATCCTGAACGGGAGCACGCTCGTTCGTCAAACCGAACAAACCGACCGATGGAGCGAACACATGGCGATCGACCCCGCTCCCCCACTCGCCACCATCGCCGCCGCGCTGCGCCGCGAACGCGAGCGGGCGGGCCTGTCGCTCACCGAGCTGGCCCGCCGCGCCGGGATCGCCAAGTCCACCCTGTCCCAGCTGGAGTCCGGGTCCGGCAACCCCAGCGTGGAGACGCTCTGGGCACTCGGCGTGGCGCTGGACGTACCGTTCAGCCGCCTGGTCGAACCACCCACCGCCGCCGTCCGGGTGGTACGGGCCGGGCAGGGGCCCCGGATCCGGTCCGAACACGCCGACTTCTCGGCCACCCTGCTCGCCGCCGGAGCGCCGCACGCCCGCCGCGACGTCTACGTGATGGAGCTGGAACCCGGCGCGGTACGGCTCGCCGAGGCGCACACCCCGCGCAGCGTCGAGCACGTCGTGGTCGCCGCCGGCCGGATGCGCGTCGGTCCCGAGACCGACCTGGTCGAGCTGGAGCCCGGCGACTACGCCACCTTCCCGGGCGACACCCCGCACCGGTACGAGGCACTGGCCCCCGGCACCTTCGCCGTACTCGTCATGGAGCACCCGTGACGGCGGACGGCCCGGCCGGGGCGCGGTAGAGCCGGGTCACCACCTCCTCGATGTCCGGCTCCACGATCGAGATGTCCCGCAAGGTGGTCAGGCCGGCCAGCCCGGCCACCACCTCGGCGACGCTCGCCCGTTCCAGCGCGAAGACCAGCCGCCGCCCGTCCGCCTCCACCCGCTGCACCGGCGCGCCGGGCAGCACCGGCGGCTCGGGCAGCGCCGCGTCCAGCTCGGCGACCACCATCCGGCGCGAGCCGTACCGGCGGTGCAGCTCGGCGATCGACCCGTCGTGCACCACCCGCCCGTGGTCGATCACCACGAGCCGCCGGCACAGCCGTTCGATGTCGGCCAGGTCGTGCGTGGTGAGCACGAGCGTGGTGTCCCCGGCCCGGCCCAGCTCGGCCAGGAAGCCGCGCACCGCCTGCTTGCTCACCACGTCCAGGCCGATCGTCGGCTCGTCCAGGAACAGCACCTCCGGGCCGTGCAGCAGCGCCGCGGTCAGCTCGCCGCGCATCCGCTGACCCAGCGAGAGCTGCCGGACCGGGGTGTCCAGGAACGCGTCCAGGTCGAGCAGGTCCCGGCAGCGGGCCAGCCGGGCCGCGTGCGCGCCGGCCGGCACCCGGTAGACGTGCCGCAGCAGGTCGAACGAGTCCCGCAGCGGCAGGTCCCACCACAGCTGCGAGCGCTGCCCGAACACCACCCCGATCCGCAGCGCCAGCCGGGTCCGGTCGGCCACCGGCCGCAGCCCGCACACCCGGGCCCGCCCCGCCGACGGCGTCAGCACGCCGGTGAGCATCTTCAGCGTGGTCGACTTCCCGGCGCCGTTCGGGCCGATGTAGCCGAGCATTTCGCCGCGCTCCACCCGCAGGTCGACCCCGTCCACGGCGGTCACCGTCCGCTTCTCGCGCCGCAGCGGCCCGGCCTTCACCCGTACCGTGAACTCCTTGCGCAGCCCGTCCATCTCGATGACGCTCATGACCCCGTACTCCGGTAGTGGCGGACCCCGACGCGCCAGGCCAGGGCGGCCAGCGCCGCCGCGACCACCGCGACGCCCGGCGCGGCCCAGCCCGCCCACTGCGGCAGGCCGAGCGGGTCGGCGCGGCCCAGCAGCGCCAGCGCCGGGTGGTAGCTGACGAAGGCGAACCCCATCCCGTACGCGAACAGCGCGCGGAACCACCCGCCGTACACGGTGACCGGGTACGAGGTGAAGTCGCGCCCGCCGTAGGTGACCGCGTTGGCCAGCTCGCCCGAGTCGACCCAGTAGAACGACACCGTGGCGGTCAGCACGAAGACCGAGCCGAAGAAGACCACCGCGGCCAGCGGGGCGACCACCGCCAGCGCGACCCGGCCCGGCGTCCAGTCGATGCCGGCCGAGACGAGCGCGAACAGCAGCACTGCCAGCCCGAACACGGCCCGGGACAGCTTGCGCAACGGCAGGTCCATCAGCAGCAGTTGCGGCAGCGCCCCCAGCGGGCGTACCAGCACGGCGTCGAAGAGGCCGGTGCGCACGTACCGGGGAAGCCGTTCGATGTTGCCGACCAGCAGGTCGGCGGTGGCGAAGCCGCACGACGACAGGCCGACCACGACGAGCGTCTCGCGCAGCGTGAAACCGCCCAGCTCCCGCGTCACGCCGAAGATCACCAGGACGGTGACCACGTCGAACACGGTGGCGCCCACGTTGCCGACCAGGTCCACGACGAACGAGGTGCGGTACGCCGCCTGCGAGCGCGCCTGCGCACCGAGCAGCGCCCGGTACGCCCGTAGCTCAGCCAGCTCAGCCACCCTGGACCACCAGACGACGCTCGGCGCGGCGCTGCACCAGCCGGCACAGCGCCAGCAGCAGCACCGCCCAGCCGGCCTGCACCCCGACCAGGGTGAGACCGACGGACATCGGCTCCCGCTCGACGAGCACGTCCAGCGGCACCTGGAGGATGCTGGGGAACGGGGTGGCGTACCGCAGCACCGCCTCCAGCGGGCCGGGCAGGAAGCCGAGCGGGAAGTAGAGCCCGGCCAGCACGCCGGAGCCGAGCGTCCACAGGATCATCGGGCCCCGGACGTCCTGCAACCAGTACGCGGTGGCGTTGACCAGGTAGCGGCAGCCGAAGCAGACCACCACCGCGAGCACCGCGGAGAGCAGGAACAGCGGCACCGTGGCCCAGTGCCGGGGCACGTACACGGCGAAGAAGAACGGGCCGACCACCAGCGGCGGCACCAGCCGGACCAGCGACGCGAACCCGGCCCGGCCCAGGTCGGTGGCGAGGTAGCTGGTCACCGGATGCACCGGCCGCAGCAGGTCGGCGGCCACCTCGCCGGTACGGATCCGGTCGGCCAGATCGGTCCAGCCCCAGATCGCGATCACCGCCAGCAGACCCTGGCCGGCCCAGACGAGCGTGGCGAGCTGCGCCCGGTCGTAGCCGGCCACGGTGCCCGCCGCACCCGCCGCCGCGAGGAAGATGTAGCAGCGCAGAAAGCCGAACACGGTGTTGGTGCACAACCCCGCCACGGCGGCCTGACGGTAGGTCGCGTGCCGACGGAACCCGGCCGCCGCGATCGCGCCGAATGTCCGAAACCATGGGGTAACGTGTGCGCCGGTGGGTGGTGCCACAGTGGCGGTGACCGAGCCCACGCCGTTACCCTCCTTCCGCAGCCACGACGTGCTGGACCGGGCGACTGTACCGGCACGTCCGGCGCCCCAGCGCGAGAATTTCCAATGAGGTGACACCGCCGTGAGCGAGCGACGCGAGCCGGCCCCGGGGCCGTCCCGCGCGAGCGGCGGGAGGGGTTGCCGATGAGTGGCTGGGGCAGCTGGCGCGAGCCGGCCGAACCGGCCTGGGCCGCCGAGCCCACCCACGAGTGGCAGCCGCAGTTCCCCGGGCAGCGCTACCCCGGTGACATCGGCATCGAGAACCTGACGCCGCGTCCTCGCGCCGTGGTCGGCCGGGCCGAGGTACGCCCGGTCAGCCCCGCCCCCGACGCGGACACGTACCCGGTGAGCCCCGCCGGTCCCCGACCCCCGGCGCACGAGGGCGGGCGCCCGGTGAGTCCGGCGGGCCCTCGCGACGCCCACCCGGTCAGCCCGGCCGCCGGTCATCCGGTCGGTCCGGCCGGCCCGCGCGGCGGTGAGCCCGTCAGCCCCGCCGGTCCGCACGGCACGTACCCCGTCGGTCCGGCGGGTCCGCGTACCGGTGACCGCGTCGGTCCACGTGACGGTGAGCGCGTCGGCCCGGCCGGCCCGCGTCGCGGTGAGCCCGTCAGCCCCGCCGGCCCGCACGGCGCCTACCCCGTCGGTGCCGGTCCACGCGAGGCGCATCCGACCAGTCCCGCCGGTCCACGCTGGGCGGACCCGGTCAGCCCGGCGGGCCCGCGTGACGCGCACCGCGGTGGCCCTGCCGGTGCGCCGGACGCGTACCCGGTCAGCCCCGCCGGTCCACACGGCGCATACCCGACCAGCCCGGCCGGGCCACGCGGCGCGCACCCGGACGGAACGGCGGGCCCACGCGACGGGCGTCCGGACGGACCGACAGGGCCGCGTGGCGCGTATCCGGACGGTCCGGCAGGGCCACGCGGCGGGCACTCAGCCGGGTCGGCCGGGCCACGCGCCGCGTACCTGGACGGGCCGGCGGCCTCGCGCGGGGCGTACCCGACGGGTGCCGCCGGTCCCGGCGGACGGCGCCCCGCGGGGCCGGACGAGCGGCGCGGGCATCCCGACAGCCCCGGCGCGGACGGCCGCCGGGATCTCCTGCCCGGTCGGGACGGCGGCGAGCGCCGACCGGCCGGCCGCCCCGGTCCGCCGCCGGAGCGGCTCGACCAACGCTGGGTACACCCCGAGGGCGCACCGCGCCGGGCCGCCCAGCCGGGCTGGATGCCGGAGCCGAACGAGACCCCGCACCCCGCCCCGCACCGGCCCGACCGCCCGGCGGACGGCAGGCGCACCCCGGTCGACGGTCGCCCGGCGGCTTCCGGCGAGCGATGGGGCACGCCACCCGATGCTCGCCGGGACCACTCCCCCGGCGGGCGCCGCGAGCCTTTGCCCGACGGACGCCGTGGCCCCTTGCCGGAGCCGTCACCGAGCGATCCCGGCCGTGGCCGGCGCGGTCCCGGCGTCGACCGGCGCGACGATGCCGTGCCGCCGCCGGAGCGGAACGCGGCCGGCTGGAGCGACCCGGCTCGGCGTGAGCCGGGCTGGGGCGAGCCGAGCCGGCGTGATCCCGGATGGGGCGGGCCGGGCCACGACGGACGGCGTGAACCCGGCCCTGACGGCTGGCGCGAGCCCGGCCCACGTCCCCCGGCCGACCGGCGCGAACCGGCGGGTGGCCGGTGGGACGACCGTGCGCCGGGTCGCGAGGCCGCCGCGTACCCGGACACCCAGCGCCGGGCACCCGAGAACGGGCGACCCGCGCAGCAGGGCGAGCCCGACCGGTACGGCGCACAGCGACACCGTCCGGCTGACCCGCAAGCCACCGCCCCAGCACGGCCGGGCACCGACCAGCGTTGGCAGCGCCCACCGGCCGACCGGCCCCGCCCGCACCAGGGCGAGTGGCCCATCGTCGAGCCGCGCCCCCGGCCGGAACCCGACGCGCACCGGCCCGACGAGCGGCACCGCCCGTCCACGGATCGGCCGGTACCGTCCCGGCCCCCGATGCCGCCCGCCGACGACCCGCGGGACGGTTTCGTTCGCCCGGACCCGCGCGACGCCCGGCCTGCGAATGCGGGCGGACAGCCCGACGGCAC
>NZ_RCVK01000259.1:0-53456 GCF_003667485.1 Micromonospora sp. BL1 | reverse complement strand
GAAGTTGACCGCGCGTTCCGCCCGTTTTCTCCCCGTCAACTTCATGATCGACGCTGCCGAGAGCCCGCCTCCGGCCAGGCACCACCCCGCCCTCACGGCGGTGATCAAGGAGTTTGAGGGCTGGGGAGGGCCGGAACGTGACCCGAAGTCCTTGGTCAACGGGGACGGGAGGAGAGGGCGGCGGTCAGGGCAGGAGGTGGCCGGCTTGGCGGCGTACCTGGTGGCTGCCGGGTAGGTGCACCGGGCCCTGTCCGTGCCAGCCTGTGACCAGGGCGTCCAGTGCCGCCACGTGACTGTGGGACAGCGCGCCCGGCGTCGCGCCCAGCTCGCGGGCCCAGGTGTGCAGCACCCGGGTACGGACGGCGGCCGGCAACTCGGCGAGCCCGGCGACACAGAGCCCGCCGTCAGCGGTGCGGACGTCGGCGAGCGCGGCGTCGGCGAGCGCGTCAAGCGCGGCGTTGTCGGCGGCGAGCAGCCCGGCGGTACGGGCGAGGTTCGCCACCACCCTCGGCCCGAGCGCCTCGACGAGTGCGGGCAGCGCGTCGGCCCGGACCCGCGCCCGGGCGTACGCGGGGTCGGCGTTGTGCGGGTCCGCCCACGGATCGAGTCCGAGCGCGGCGCAGGCGGCCCGGGTGTCGGCGCGCGGAATGTCGAGCAGCGGCCGTAACAGGGGCACCCCGTCGACGTCGCGCCGCCCCGGCATCCCGGACAGCCCGCGCGGTCCGGCGCCCCGGGCCAGCGCCAGCAGGACGGTCTCGGCCTGGTCGTCGCGCGTGTGCCCGAGCAGCACCCCGGATGCGTCGTACCGGTGGGCGGCGGCGATCAGCGCCTCGTACCGGGCCTCGCGGGCAGCCGCCTCCGGGCCGCCGGGCCGGCCGTCCACGCGTACCGGAAGCACCTCGACCGGGTCGAGCCCTTCGGCGCGGGCCCAGCCGGCGACCGCCTCGGCCCGTTCGGCGGATCCGGCCTGCAGGCCGTGGTCGACCGTCACCAGCCCGGCCGGGCGCCCGAGCCGGGGGGCCACGAACGCGGTGGCGGCGGCGAGCGCGAGCGAGTCGGCCCCACCGGAGCAGGCCACCAGCACCGGGCCGCCGCCGGGCAGGCCGGTCAGCATCCGGCGGACGGCGAGCCGCACGGCGGCGACGGCGGGAGCGGGCGACGGCGGGCGACGCGACCGAGCGCCCGAATCAGCCGAGCCGCCGGAACCCGCCGGGCCGGGCGGATCAGCCGACGGGCGGGGTGGCACCGGCGGGCCCGTGCACGCGGGACACCCAGGCGTCCGGGTCGCCCAGCTCGTCCAGGCGGGGCAGCGTCAGCGGGGACGAGAAGATCTTGTTGAAGCCCTGCATCCCCACCCGGTCGACCACGCCGTGCACGAACTTGCGGCCCTCGGCGTACTGGCGCATCTTGACCTCGATGCCGAGCAGCCGCCGGATCGCCTTCTCCAGCGGGTTGCCGGACTCGCGGCGCCGGTTGAACGCCGCCCGGATCGACTCGACGCTGGGGATGACCTGCGGACCCACGCCGTCCATCACGAACTCGGCGTGGCCCTCCAGCAGCGTCATCAGCGCGGTCAGCCGGTCCAGCACGGCGCGCTGGGCCGGGGTCTGCACGATGTCCAGCACGCTGGCCCGGCTCTCCGGGTCCTTCACCGCGTCGGAGAGCGTGGCGACGCCGCGGCGCAGCCGCTCGAGCAGGTGCTCGCCGCCCTGGGAGGCGTCCACGAACGCCTGCACCTCGCCGAGGAAGTACGCGCGCATCCACGGCACGGCGGTGAACTGGGTGCGGTGGGTGACCTCGTGCAGGCACACCCAGAGCCGGAAGTCGCGCGAGTCGGCGCCGAGCTTCCGTTCGACCTCGAGGATGTTCGGCGCCACCAGCAGCAGCTGGCCGGGGTCGCCGGCGAAGACCTCGTACTGGCCGAGCACGCGGCCGGAGAGGTACGCCAGCACGGTGCCGGCCTGCACACCTGTGACCCGGGAGCCGATCGCCTCGGTGAGCGCGCCGGGCCGCTTGTCGCCGGAGAGGCGTTCGACCAGCGGGGAGACCACCTCACGCAGCCCGGCGATGTTGGCAGCCGCCCAGTCCCGGCGGTCGACCACGCGTACCGGCGGGTGGGCGACCTGCGCCCGCAGGCCGGTGTAGTCGGCGACGTGACCGGCCGCCTCGTCGGTCAGCCGGCGCAGGTCGCCGACCACGTCGGTGGCCTCGGCGTACGACACCCGAGGGCCCGACTTGCTCAGCGCCCCCGCGGTAGCGGCGGCCAGATCCCAGTCCACGAACTGCGCCATGAACCCACCGTACCCGCGCCGGAACACCCCCACCCGGGCTCGCGCCGGCCGATCGACGCCCGTCGGTCAGCGGCAGCCGCACCCGGCCAGCGCGGAGCTGATCCGGTCCAGCGCCGCCCGGGTTTCGTCCAGCGAGCCCTGTGTGCGGTCGGTGAGCACGGCGAACGTGAGCAGCCGGCCGTCGGCTGTGGTCACCGTGCCGGCGATCGCGTTGACGCCGCTCAGCGTGCCGGTCTTGGCCCGGACGACGCCCGCTCCGGCGCGGGTCGCCGCCGCCCGGTAGCGCTCGTCGAGCGTGCCGGACCAGCCGCCGACGGGCAGGCCGCCGAAGATCGCCGCCAGTTCGGGGTGACTGCCGTTGCCGGCGAGCGTGATCAGGTCGGTGAGCAGCGAGGGGCTGATCCGGTTGGTGCGGGACAGCCCGCTGCCGTCGGCCAGGCTGATCTCGCCGGCGGGCAGGCCCAGCTCACCGAGCACCTGGTCGGTGGCGGCCGCGCCGCCGACGAACGAGCCGGGCTTGCCCTTGGCGAGCGCCACCTGGCGGGCCATCGCCTCGGCGATCACGTTGTCGCTGTCGCTGATCATGATGTCGACCAGCCGGATCATCGGCAGGGACTCGACAGTGCCGAGTTCGGCGCCGGCGGCGGTGCCCGTGGCGCCGGACGCGGCCGGCGCGGTGCCCCGGGCGACCTGGGCGGCGCCGCCGGTCAGGCCGAGCAGCTTGGCGAACTGCCGGCCGGCGGTCAGGTCGGGCTGCGGCACCCGCTCGGCGGCGTGGTTGGTCTGCTCGGCGGTGCGCCGCGCCTCCGCCGGGTTCTTCCGCGCGCCGTCGGTCATCAACGCGGTGATCGCCGCGCCGAAGCCGCCGGTGGGGATGTCGGCGTCCCAGCCGGGCTCGAAGACCGGGCCGCTGAACAGCGACGAGTCGACGATCACCTTGGTCGGGGCGGTGCCGCCGAGCGCGTCGCGCACCTGGGCGGCGAGGTCGTCCAGCCGGGCCGCGCCCGGGTAGAAGCCGTTCTTGTCCACGGCGAGCGTGGGGTCACCGCCGCCGACCAGGACCACCTCGCCCGGGTTGGCCCCGGCCACCGCGCGGGTCGGGATCCGGTAGGCCGGGCCACGCGCGGCGAGCACCGCCACGCCGGTCGCCAGCTTGGTCACCGAGGCGGGCACGGTGGGCGTGTCCTGGCCGCTGCCGTAGAGCGTCTGGCCGGTGCTCACGTCGGCCACCGACACGTGCACCCGGTCACCGAGCGCGGCGGCGCGGACCAGCGGGTCCAGCGCGGACCGGATACCGGCCTCGGTGGGCAGCGGGGCGTTGCCGTCCGGCCCGGCCAGCACGACCTGCGGGGAGGGCTCGGGCGGCGCGGCGACCGCCGTACCCGTGCTGTCGTCGTCGCCCAGCCACCCGGCGACCGGGCCGGGGCGCAGCACGGCGAGCCCGGCCACCGCCAGGGCCAGCACGAGCACGCAGGCGAGCGCCGCGACGAGCCGCAGGCGGCGTCGCGGTCGAGCCGGGGGCGGCCCGGAGGGTACGGGCGGCGCGGCGCCGACCGGCGGAACCGGCGGGCTGACCGGGATCGGTGCCGGCGCGCCGGGCCAGTTCAGCGGCGCCGCCGGGTCGTGCGGCGGCCCGACGCGGGCCGAGCCGCTCGCCGGGCCGGAACCGTGGTGCGGCACACCGGAACCGGGGTGCGGCGGGCCGACGCGGGCGGACCCGGTGGCCGGAGAGGGACGATGAGGGACGTTCGCCCCCGGGACGGACACCCGTCCGGTGGCCCCGCCGGAACCGGAACCGGCGGACCCGCGCCCGTCAACCCTCTCGGGGCGGTAGTGTGAATCTTCCCTCCCCACGGCCCCCTCCTCCCCGCTCGAAATCGCCTTGGGCGACACTACTTCGGTCCGAACACTATGCGGCGGCCGGAGCCGACGGGGGGCGTTCACCCCGCGCCGGGGGTGAGCCGCTGGTTTCCGTTAGCCAGCGTGGGCAAACGAGGGAGCGTGGAAGATGGATTTCGACGTCACGGTTGAGATCCCCAAGGGTCACCGCAACAAGTACGAGGTAGACCACGCGACCGGCCGCATCCGGCTGGACCGCACCCTCTTCACCTCCACGCAGTACCCGGCCGACTACGGGTTCATCGAGGGCACCCTGGGCGAGGACGGCGACCCGCTGGACGCGCTGGTGCTGGTGCCCGAGCCCACGTTCCCGGGCTGCCTGATCCGCTGCCGCACCATCGGCATGTTCCGGATGACGGACGAGAAGGGCGGCGACGACAAGGTTCTCTGCGTGCCCTACGAGGACCCGCGTCAGGAGCACCTGCGCGACATCCACCACCTGGGCGAGTTCGACCGGCTGGAGATCCAGCACTTCTTCGAGGTCTACAAGGACCTGGAGCCGGGCAAGTCGGTCGAGGGCGCGACCTGGGTGGGCCGGGTCGAGGCCGAGGCGGAGATCGCCGCCTCGTACCGGCGCGCCAAGGAGGCCGAGGAGCGCGGCGAGACGCTGCACTGACGATCACGCCTGCCGGGGGCCCGGGTCGCGCTTCGCGACCCGGGCCTCCGCGTGTTCAGGCGAGCAGGTCGCGGGCCCGGTCGTAGAGGCCGAGCACCGCACAGGCCACCGGCACGACAGCGACCACGAGCGCGGTGTCGGTCAGGTCGGCCAGCCGGCCGAGGTACGGGGAGACCGGGCGCCGGGCGTACGTGGCCCCGGCGGTGACCGCCGTCAGGGCCAGGGCCAGCCCGCCCACAGTCAGCGCGAGCCGGCCACCCGGACCGGCCCGGTCGGCCAGCACCACGCCGAGCAGGGCGAACCCGGCCAGCCCGGCGACGATCGCGGGCACCCGGTGCCGGACCGCCACGAACAGGCGGGAGCGCAGCAGCAGCACCCCGCAGGCGACGGCGGCGAGCAGCAGCCCGGCGGTCCGGCCGACGGAGACGAGCACCGCGAGCGCGCCGACGGCCAGCACCGCATGGCCGAGCAGCATCCCGGTGAGCACCTCCTCGGCGCGGGCCACCGCCGCGTGCACCCGGCCCCGGTCCGGCAGGTCGCGGGTGCCGGCCGGGCTGGGCAGGGTGAGCGGCGGCAGCGGCAGCTTGCCGACCCGGATGGCCAGCAGCGGCAGCCCGCCGAGCGCGAACACCAGCACGGCGAGCAGGACCGCGGCGGTGCCGTCCGGGTCGAGCAGCAGCCCGCCGAGCGCTGCCGCCACGCCGGCCACGCCGACAGTCACCCCGGCCACGAAGACGCGGGACCGGCTGGCCACGCCGAGCAGGCCGAGCACCGCCACCAGCAGCAGCGCCACCGAGCCCACCAGCAGTTCGGGGGCGCCCACCCAGCGCAGGCCGGGGATCGGGCCGACCGGGTCGCCCGAGGCGACGGCCAGCGCTCCGGCCACCGCGGCCCAGGGCAGCGCGTACCCGCCGAGCGTGGCGCCGACCGGGCCGTCCCCGTACGCCCGGGACGCGGCGGTGGCGGTGAGCACCAGGATCAGGGCGACCGCCGCGGCGACCGGCCAGCCGCGCGCGCCCGGACCGGCGGCGACCACGGCGACCAGCCCGACCGCGAGGGGTACGGCGGCACCGGCGAGCGCGGCGGCCCGGGTGGCCCGGCCCGACCAGGCGGCGCCCCGGCGCCGGGCGCCGTCCACGATCGCCTCGACCACGTCGTCGTACTCCAGCTCGGGCCACTGGGCGCGGGCCGGCACCAGGTGCAGCACCTCACCGTCGCGGACGCCCTGCGGCAGCAGCGCCTGGGCGGTTGCCAGCACCGCGCCGTCGGTGCGGCGCAGCACCCATCCGCCGTGCCGTTCCCCGTCGTCGGCCAGTCCCTCACCGGCGTGCCGGAGCACCTCGGGCAGCAGCTCGGCCAGGGGCACCTGCTCCGGTAGGGCCACGTCGACCCGCCGCCTGGGCGCGCTGATCGTGACCCGGGCGAGCCCGCTTGTCATCGAGGCATCTCCATATCGAGCGGAGGGAGTGGGCTGACGGACGAGAGGACTTTACCTACGATGAGCCAGGCTCGGGTTACCCAGAGCCACTTTCGGGGAGGGTGAGTGTCCACTGTCGTCATCAAGCGGCCACCACGCCGCCCGGCCCCGGAGATCCCGGTCGGTGAGCTGCCCGTCGAGGCCCCGCCGGAGATCCCCGCCGCTGCGGGCGGGCGCTGGCAGCAGGCGCTGATGGTGCTGCCGATGCTCGGCGGGACGGTGGCCATGGCGATGATGTTCGGCCGCGGCGGCGGGGCCTACTCGTACGTGGTGGGCGGCATGTTCGGCCTCTCCTCGCTGGCGATGCTGGTGACCACCTGGGGCAGCGCCGGGCCGAAGAAGTCCGAGCTGATGGCCGCCCGCCGGGAGTACCTGCGCCACCTGGCCACGCTCCGGCGCCGGGTGCGGGAGACCGCCGGGGCCCAGCGGGCCGGGCTGTCCTACCGCCATCCCGAGCCGGGGCGGCTCTGGTCGACTGTCGACAGTCACCGGGTCTGGGAACGCCGTCCGGGCGACCCGGACTTCGCCGTGGTCCGGGTCGGTGTCGGGCCGCAGACGCTGGCCACCCCGCTGGTCCCGCCGGTCACCCGCCCGCTGGAGGAGCTGGAACCGATGACGGCCGGGGCGCTGCGGCGCTTCCTGGACGCGTACTCGGTGGTGCCGGACCTGCCGGTGGCGCTGTCGCTGCGCAGCTTCGCCCGGGTCTTCGTACGCGGGCCGGCCGGCCCGGTACGCGGCGCCGGATCGCCCGCCGCGCAGGCGCTGGCCCGGGCGGTGCTCACCCAGCTCGCCGTCTTCCACGCGCCGGACGAGCTGCTGATCGCGGTCTGCGCCGGGCCGGAGCGCCGGGCCGCATGGGAGTGGGTGAAGTGGCTGCCGCACGCCCACCATCCGGGGCGTACCGACGCGCTGGGCCCGGTGCGGCTGGTCACCAGCTCCGCCGCCGACCTGGAGCGGCTGCTCGACGACGTGCTCGGCGCCCGGTCCCGGTTCAGCCCGCACGGCACCGCGACCGACGGGCCGCACGTCGTGGTGGTGCTCGACGGCGGCGACCTGACCGGCGCGACCGATCTGGCCGGTGACGGCGGGATCGACGCGGTCACCGTGCTCGACCTGGACACCCCGGCGCCCCGGCTGCTCGACCGGTACGCGCTCCTGCTCGACCTGGTCGACGGCCGGCTGCACTCGCACTCCGCGGAGGGGCACGCCGAGGTGGGCGCCGCCGACGCGCTGGCGCCCGCCGACGCCGAGGCGGTGGCCCGGCGGCTCGCGCCGCTGCGGCTGGCCGGCACGGTACGCGGACCGGACGCACCGCCCGGCGCCGAGCTGGGCCTGCCCGAGCTGCTCGGTCTCGGCGACCCGGAGGGCTTCACCGCCGAGCAGGGCTGGGCGCCCCGGGCCGCGCGGGACCGGCTGCGGGTGCCGATCGGGGTGGGCGCCGACGGCGGGGCGATCGACCTCGACCTGAAGGAGTCGGCGCAGGACGGCATGGGCCCGCACGGCCTGCTGATCGGCGCGACCGGCTCGGGCAAGTCGGAGCTGCTGCGCACGCTGGTGCTCGGGCTGGCCGCCACGCACAGCTCGGAGCAGCTCAACTTCGTGCTCGTCGACTTCAAGGGCGGCGCCACGTTCGCGCCGTTCGAGCGGCTGCCGCACACCGCCGCCGTGATCACCAACCTGGCCGACGCGCTGCCGCTGGTGGACCGGATGGTGGACGCGATAAACGGTGAGCTGATGCGCCGGCAGGAACTGCTGCGCCGGGCCGGCAACTTCGCGAGCGTGCGCGACTACGAGCGGGCCCGGGCGGCCGGCTCGCCGCTGGCCCCGCTGCCGTCGCTGCTGCTGATCTGCGACGAGTTCTCCGAGCTGCTGTCGGCCAAGCCCGACTTCATCGACCTGTTCGTGCAGATCGGGCGGCTGGGCCGGTCGCTCGGGGTGCACCTGCTGCTGGCGAGCCAGCGGCTGGAGGAGGGGCGGCTGCGCGGGCTGGACACGCACCTGTCGTACCGGATCGGGTTGCGCACGTTCTCGGCGCTGGAGTCCCGGACGGTGCTGGGCGTGCCGGACGCGCACGAGCTGCCGCGCAGCCCGGGGCACGGTTACCTGCGCTCGGGCACCGACCCGCTGGTCCGGTTCCGGGCCGCGTACGTCTCCGGCGCGGTCCGCCGCCGCGGCGGTGCGGCGGGCGCGTCCGACACCGGTGAGGCGCGGGTGCTCGCGTTCTCCACCCACCTGGTCCCGGTGCCCGAGCCGCCCGCGCCCGTCGCCCTGCCCGCCGAGGACGACGGCGGCGAGACGCTCCTCGACCTGCTCGTGGACCGGCTGGCCGGGCAGGGCCCGCCGGCGCACCAGGTGTGGCTGCCGCCGCTGGACGCCTCGCCCGCGCTGGACGAGCTGCTCGGCCCGGTCGGCGCCGACCCGGCACGCGGGCTCACAGTGGCGAATCCGGAGCTGCACGGGTCGCTGCAGGTGCCGGTGGCGGTGGTGGACAAACCGTTCGAGCAGCGGCGTGACCTGCTCTGGCTGGCGCTGGACGGCGCGGCCGGGCACGTCGCGGTGGTCGGCACCACCCGCAGCGGCCGGTCCGGCCTGCTGCGCACGCTGGTCTGCGCGCTCGCGCTCACCCACACCCCGGCCGAGGTGCAGGTCTACTGCCTCGACTTCGGCAGCGGGACGCTCGGCACGCTGCGCGACCTGCCCCATGTGGGCGGCGTCAGCGGGCGGACCGACGGCACCGCCGTGCGCCGTACCGTGGGCGAGGTCGCCGGCCTGCTGGCCGAGCGGGAACGGCGTTTCGCCGAGGCCGACGTGGAGTCGATGGCCGCGTGGCGACGGCGGCGGGCGGCGGGCGCGCCGGACCCGTTCGGGGACGTGTTCCTGGTGGTGGACGGCTGGAACACGTTGCGCGGCGAGTACGAGGACCTGGAACCGCTGGTCACCGAACTCGCCACGCGGGGCCTGGCGTACGGGGTGCACGTGGTGGCGACCGCCCTGCGCTGGTCGGACTTCCGCCCGGCGATCCGCGACCTGTTCGGCTCCCGGCTGGAGTTGCGGCTCGGCGACCCGGCCGACTCGGTGGTGGTCAAGCGGGCGCTGGCGGCCACCGTGCCGGAGGAGCGTCCGGGTCGCGGCATCACGGCGGGCGGGCTGCACTTCCTCACCGCCGAGCCCCGTGTCGAGGCGCTCGGCGCGGAGACCGCCGACCTGGTCAAGGCGGTGGCCGGCGCGTGGACCGGTCCGTCCGCGCCCCGGGTGCGGTTGCTTCCACCGGTGCTGCCGTACGCCGAGCTGGACCAGAGCGCGACGAGCGGGCTGGCGTTCCCGATCGGCGTGGCCGAGGCGGACCTGTCCCAGGTGGTGCTGGACTTCGCCACCGAGCCGAACTTCGTGGTCTTCGGCGACGCCGAGTGCGGCAAGTCGTCGTTCCTGCGCGCGCTCGCCACCTCGATCGTCAACCGGTTCACCCCGGAGCAGGCCCGGGTGATGCTTGTGGACTACCGGCGCAGCCTGATGGGCGTGATCGAGACCCCGCACCTGATCGGGTACGGCACTGCCGCGCCGCACACCGCCGAGCTGATCGAGTCGGCCGCCGGCTATCTCCAGGGGCGGCAGCCGGGGCCGGAGGTGACCCCGGCGCAGCTGCGCAGCCGGTCGTGGTGGAAGGGGCCGGAGCTGTTCGTGCTCGTGGACGACTACGACCTGGTGGCCGGCGGGCCGACGAACCCGCTGCGGGCGCTGGAGGACCACCTGCCGCACGCCCGGGACGTCGGGCTGCACCTGGTGCTGGCGCGGCGTACCGGCGGTGCCGGGCGGACCGCGTACGAGCCGATCGTGCAGCGGCTGCGCGAGCTGTCCACGGCCGGGCTGGTGATGTCGGGCGGCCCGGAGGAGGGTGCGCTCGTCGGTCAGGTGAAGGCCGGGCCGCTGCCCCCGGGCCGGGCGCGTCTGGTCACCCGCCGGGAAGGGGTGCGCCTGGTGCAGCTGGCGCATCTCCCGCCCGGGTGATCGGGCTGGCCGAGTTGCCCCGTGACGGTCGGGACAACCGGTAATCTCCGTGCAGCATGTGTCTGAGGCGACCGAACGGCTGGGGAATGTGACAGGGGATCGGCAGGGACCGCCCGGTGGGCTGCCCCGGCGTCGCGCCGGACGCGCGCTGCTCGCCGCCGTGTCGGCGCTGGTCACCGTGGCCGGTCCGCTGGCGCCGCCGGCCCATGCCGCACCCGCCGCCCCGGCCACTGTGGTGCGCCCCTGGGTGAGCCCCGACCTCCTGCTGCGCACCGACCAGGTACGCGACGAGCAGTGGCAGCTGGAGGAGTTGCGGGCGAAGACCGCGTGGCGCACCTCGACCGGGCGCGGCGTGGTGGTCGCGGTGATCGACTCCGGTGTGGACGGCACCCATCCCGACCTGGCCGGTCAGGTGCTGCCCGGCCTGGACCTGGTGACGCCGGACGGCTCGGACGGCCCGGACCCGGTGGGGCACGGCACCACTGTCGCCGGGCTGATCGCCGGGCGGGCCGACGACGACCGGGGCGTGCTGGGGCTGGCGCCGGACGCCAAGATCCTTCCGGTCCGGGTCCTCGACGCCGAGAACCGCTACGACGACGCGCTGATCATCGCCAAGGCGGTGCGCTGGGCGGTCGACAACGGCGCCCAGGTGGTCAACCTGTCGCTCGGCGGCAGCAGCGACAACCCGGCCCTGGCCGCGGCGCTCGACTACGCGTTCGCCCGGAACGTGGTGGTGGTCGCCTGCACCGGCAACCTGGCCACCTCGACGACCACCGAGGTCTGGTACCCGGCCCGGGAGCCGGGTGTGCTCGCGGTCGCCGGGCTGGAGCGGACCAGCGAGAACCTCTGGTCCGGCTCGATCACTGGTCACGAGACGGTGCTCAGTGCCCCGGCCACCGGGCTCTACGGCGCCCGGCCGGAGGGCTACTGGCGGGTGCAGGGGACGAGCTTCGCCGCGCCGCTCGTCGCCGCGACGGCTGCCCTGGTCCGCGCACGCTATCCGAAGATGTCGGCCGGGGACGTGGTCAACCGGCTGATCGCCACCGCCCGGGATCTCGGTCCGACCGGCCGGGACGACCGGTTCGGCTACGGCCTGGTCGACCCGGTGGCCGCGCTCACCGCCGACGTGCCGCCGGTGGGTCACAACCCGCTCGACGACAACGACTCCCCCGGCGTGGTGGGCTTCGGGCCGGCGCCCGGCGACGAGCGGGACACCCGGGCCGCCGCGGCGGGCCGGCGCGGCGACCCGCTCGGGCGTACGGCGGAGAGCTGGAACGCGCGGCCGGCGGGCCAGACGGACGTCTCCGCGCCGGAGCGGCTCTGGACCGGCCTGGCCCTGTTCGTCGCGCTCGTCACCGGCACCGCGTTGATGGTTCGCCGGTTCCGGCAGACCCGTCGCTGAACCGGTCTGATCCCGTCCCCGGGTGGGTAGGGGAAGCCCCATGGAGACCACCGGGGCGACGGTCACGCACCGGTCGTGGCGGAGCCGCCGCCTCGACCCCGAGCACTCGCTGGGCCTGCGGCTCACCCTGACCGTGGCCGCGGCGTTCCTGGTGCTGGTGCCGTTCGCCCTGCTCGCGCTGCTGGTGCTCGGCGCCTGGCCGCCCCTGCTGCGGCTGGACGCCTCGATCACCGACGCGCTCCACGGGTACGCGCAGGCCCATCCCGCCTGGGCCGGTGTGATGACGGTCTGGACGCACGTGTTCGGCCCCGGCCCGCTGCGGGTGGCAGCGGTCGTGGTCGTGGTGTGGCTGGTCCGGCGCGGTGCGCCCCGCCTCGCGGTCTGGGTGGTGGTCACCATGGTCGCGGGCGGGCTGCTCGGCGCGCTGCTCAAGCTGCTCGTCGGCCGGGACCGGCCGGATCTGCTGGACCCGGTGGCCCGGGCCGCCGGCTACTCCTTCCCGTCCGGGCACGCGCTCAACGCCACGCTGGCGGCGGGTGTGCTGCTGCTGGTGTTCCTGCCGTTCGTGCGGGACAGCCGCCGGGGCCGGGTCGCGTTGTGGACCGCCGCCCTGCTGGTCACGGTGGTGACCGGGCTCAGCCGGATCACGCTCGGCGTGCACTGGACCAGTGACGTGGTGGGCGGCTGGGTGCTCGGGGTGGCGGTGGTGGCCGCGACCTCGGCCGCGTTCGCCACCTGGCGCGGCGGATCCGGGCGGCCGTCCGCCCGTCCGCTGCGCGAGGGGGTCGAGCCGGAGCTGGCCGACCGGCGGCCGGAGGGCGGCCGGGCGTAGCCGGACCCGCGCCGGGGTACAGGCGAGCCCATGTCCGACGTCGTGATCCGAGTCACCCGGCGTGTCCTGCTGCCGCTGGCCCTGCTGTTCGCGCTGATGGTGGGCCTGGGCCTGCTGGTGACCCGGGTGCTGGCCCGCACCTGGCCGTTCACCGTGGAGGACACCGTCAACCGTGAGCTGGCCGGCGACCGGACGCCGGGGTGGAACGACGTCTCGCTGGTGTTCAGCACGCTCGCCAGCACCCAGATGATCGTCGTGGTGACGGTGCTGGCGGCGCTGGTGCTGCGGCTGGCGCTGCACCGCTGGCGGGAGCCGCTGTTCCTGTGCGCGGCGGTGACCGCGCAGGCGCTGATCTTCCTGTTCACCACGATGGCCATCGACCGGAACCGCCCGGCCGTCGCGCACATGGACGCCTCCCCGCCCACGTCCAGCTTCCCGTCCGGGCACACCTCGGCGGCCACAGCGCTCTACGTCGGTCTCGCGGTGCTACTGGCGCTGCGGGCACGCAGCACCCCGGCCAAGGTCGGCTGGTGGACGCTGCTGGTGCTGGTGCCGATCGGTGTGGCGCTCACCCGGATGTACCGGGGCATGCACCACCCCAGCGACGTGGTCGCCTCGTTCCTCAACGGCGGCGCCTGCGTGGCGATCATGGCGCGGGCGGTACTCGACCGCACGCTCACCTGGGGCCGCGCCCGGCTGCCGCTGTCCCGCTCCGGCGACGAGTCGACACCGGCGGGAGCACCGGCGGGTGGCTGAGCGCCGCCGGCCGGCTCAGGTGCAGTCGCCGGTGGCCACTCCCCGGGTACGCTCCGCGCCCGCCAGCGCCACCGGTCGCGCCTCGGCGGCGGTCACCGCGAAGCCGGTGTTCGGGTCGTCGGCTGCCGCCGCGAAGATCACGCCGAGCACCAGGCCGTTCGAGGAGACCAGCGGGCCGCCGGAGTTGCCGCTGCGCACCAGCGCCCGGATCGTGTAGATCTCCCGGTTGACGTCACCGGCCGAGTAGATGTCCGGGCCGGTGATCCGGTCGACGTCCCGGATCCGGGCCGGGCGGGCGTCGTACGGGCCGTCGAGCGGGAAGCCGAGCACGATCGCGTCGGCGCCGGTGGCGGCCGGGCCGGCGGCGAAGCGCAGCGACGGCCCGGGCAGCCCCGGTACGTAGAGCACCGCCAGGTCCCGGTCCGGGTCGTAGACGACGACCTCGCCGTCGTACCGCTCGCCGCGCAGTTCCACAGCCACCGAGCGGGTGCCGGCGACCACGTGCGCGTTGGTCATCACCCGGTCGTCGGCGTACACGAAGCCGGAGCCCTCGATGCGGCGCGAGCAGCTCGGCGCGGAGCCGAGCACCTTCACCACCGACCGCCTGCTGTTCTGCACCACCTGGGAGTTGGCCAGCGCCGGGTCGGGCGGCGCGACCTGCCGGGCCCGGGTCGGCGCGAGGTCGCCGAAGACGTCCGGGAATCCGTTGGTGTCGACCGTGTCGCGCAGCGCGGTGGACAGGTCCTGCGCCTTGTCCGGCAGCACCTGGTCGACGACGGTGAGCAGCGCGCTGTTGCGCACCGAGGAGGCCAGCCACGGCACCGAGGAGGAGCCGAGCGGCACGGCGACCAGCCACGCCACGAGCATGACCGCGACGACCGAGATGAACGCGCCGCCGACGTCGTCGATCTTCCGCCCGGCCGGCCCGGTGATGGCGGCCCGCAGGTTGGAGCCGAGCCAGCCGGCCAGCGCCTGCCCCAGCACCGCGAGCCCGAAGATCGCCACCAGGGAGATCAGCACGCGTGTGCCGCTCGTCGCGAACTGCTGCGCGATCAGCGGCCCCACCTGGAGGCCGAGCAGCGCGCCCAGGAAGAAGCCGGAGAACGACAGGGCCCCGATGACGAAGCCCTGACGGTATCCGCTGATCGCGAACACGAGCATGAGCAGAAGGAGGACGAGATCCACGGCGGACACGCCCCAAGGGTACGGGCACCTGGCCCGCGCTCGGCTCAGCGCTCGCGGAACGTGACCCGGGGATGCGTACGGGTGATCACCGCACCGGGCTCTCGTCGGCCGGCTCGGTGCCCGCCGACGGAGCGGGCGTGGCGTCGACGGGCGGCAGCTCCACCACGCGCGAGTGCGGCCAGGGCCGGGACCAGCCGCCCATCTCCAGCAGCCGGTCGATCACGCCCGCGGTGAAGCCCCAGACGAGCATGCCGCGCACCGAGAAGGCGGGACCGATCCAGCCGCTCGGGTGGCGTACCCGCATGCGGTTGTCCGGGTCGACCAGCTCGGTGACCGGCAGCCGGGCGACGTGCGCGACCTCGGCCGGCTCGCGCGGGTGCACCGGGTGCGGGTCGTGCCACCAGGCGAGCACCGGGGTGACCACGAAGTCGCTGACCGGGATCCAGAGCCGGGGCAGCTCGGCCAGCACCGTGACGCTGCCCGGGTCGAGGCCGACCTCCTCGTTCGCCTCGCGCAGCGCGGTGGCGCGGGCGTCGGCGTCCTCCGGGTCGGCCGCACCACCCGGGAAGGCCGGCTGCCCGGCGTGGTTGCGCAGCGTCGCGGCGCGCTGGAGGACCAGCACGTCCGGCCCGGCGCCGGGCTCCTCGCCGAGCAGCACCAGCACGGCGCTCTCCCGGCCGCCGCTGGACGGCGTGACGATGCGGGTGAAGTCCTCCGCCCGTGCGGTGCCGAGTCGGCCCAGCAGCGGGTCGAACCACCCTGGGGGCGGCCGTCGGGTCATACCCGCACCCCGAGATGACGCTGGAGCAGCGCGGCGAGGCGGGCGTCGTCGAGCGCGCCGGTCGCGTCGGTGTGCCGGATCCGCCCGTCGGCGTCGACGAGCACCGTCAGCGGGAACGCGTTGCGTCCGAGCGCGCGCTGGAACGCGTCGCCCTGGTCGAGCAGCATCGGGAAGTCGACGCCGTAGTCCTCGCCGATGGACTGCGCGCCGCCGCGGCTGTCCCGGCTGTTTACGCCGATGACCTGGAACCGGCCGTCGGCCCGCTCGCTGAGCCGCTGGAACGCGGGCAGCTCCTTGCGGCACGGCGGGCACCAGGACGCCCACACGTTGATCACCGCCGGACCCTTGACGTCACGCAGACTCACCGGCGTGCCGCCGGTGAAGCAGTTGAGCGTCAGGTCGGGGAGCTGGTCCCCGGCCTTCCCTGCAAGCGTCGGGGACACGGCCTTTCCGGGGGACGTCGGGGACGCGGCGGCGGGCGCGACGGTCAGCGGGGTGCAGTCGGCGAACGGCGAGGGACGCTCGGCCCGGGTCGCCGGTGCGGGACGTTCCGGCTGCTCGGTCGTGGCGGTGCAGCCCGCGGCCGCGAGCAGCAGCGGGGCGAGAAGGTAGGCGAACCGGCGCATCACGGCACGTCCGCCGCGGCGGCCTGCTGCGGCACCAGGTCGGGGTCGAGGCCGACGGCCACCGCCAGGTCACGGGCGCGGGGGCCCTTGAGCAGCTTCGCCGCGGCGGCCGGCTCGGTCGGCCCGGTGCCGTACGCGGGGCACAGCTTCGCCAGCGTGCACGCGCCGCAGGCGGGCTTCCGGGCGTGGCAGACCCGGCGGCCGTGGAAGATCACCCGGTGCGACAGCATCGTCCAGTCGCGCTTGGGGTAGAGCGCGCCGATCGCGTGCTCGATCTTGACCGGGTCGGTCTCGGTGGTGAGCTGCCACCGCTGCACCAGCCGCTGGAAATGCGTGTCGACGGTGATGCCGGGGACGCCGAACGCGTTGCCGAGGATGACGTTGGCGGTCTTGCGGCCGATGCCCGGCAGGGTCACCAGGTCGGCCAGCCGGCCGGGCACCTCGCCGTCGTACCGCTCGCAGAGCGCCCGCCCGAGGTTGATCAGGGAGCTGGTCTTGTT
Organism: Micromonospora sp. BL1; assembly: GCF_003667485.1. NCBI lineage: Bacteria > Bacillati > Actinomycetota > Actinomycetes > Micromonosporales > Micromonosporaceae > Micromonospora > Micromonospora sp. BL1. Next base: position 37,086 of record NZ_RCVK01000259.1, on the reverse strand, counting down.
GCGGTAGAACCCGGTGGGCCGGATCATCTCCTCCAGCTCGGCCCGGTCCGCCCCGGCGTAGTCGGCGGCGGTGCGGTAGCGGGCGAACAGCTTCGGCGTGACCTCGTTGACCTTCTTGTCGGTGCACTGGGCGGACAGGATCGTCGCCACTGCCAGCTCCAGCGCGTTGGAGTGGTCGAGTTCACAGTGCGCGTCGGGGTGTGTCTCGGTCAGCACGCGGCCGATGCGCCGGGCGCGGCGCGTACGGCCGAGGTCGGTCTCGGGGGAGCGCGTGGTCACGTCGGCCAGCCTACGTCGCGGGGCCGACGCTCCGGCGGCTCGGCGCGGCCGGGGTGCGCTCAGCCACCCGCCGGTGCGGTGATCTTGCCGGTCCCGTCGAGCTTCGCGCCGGTGTCCGGGAAGTCGGCCCGGTTCAGCTCGCGGACCAGTCCGAGGCCGCGGTCCTGCCGGTCCACCGACGGACGGCCCACGCCGTTCATCACGGTCGAGGTGAACGTGCCGCCGGCGAACTTCCCCTCGGCGGTGAGCGACACCTTGAGCACGCCGCCCCAGCCGAGCCGGCCCGAGCTGTTCAGCGACTTGCCGCCACCGGCGAAGTTGCCGAGGCTGTACGCGATCAGCCGGCCCTTGTAGAACTCCATCCCGCGCAGCACGTGCGGGCCGTGCCCGATGACCAGGTCGGCGCCGGCGTCGATGACGGTACGGGAGAAGCGGATCGGGTCGCCGCGGTTCTCGCCGAAGAACATCTCGGTACCGGGCTTCACCCGGGTCTTGTCCGCTCCCTCGGCGCCCATGTGCACCTGCACCACGACAATCTGGGCCTGCTCCTTGGCCATCTCGATCACCTGCTTGGCGGCGTTCAGGTCGACCAGGCTGTTGGACCAGGGGTACGACGAGAAGCCCACCACGGCGACCTTGATGCCCTTGACGTCCACCACGGTGATCTCGCCCGGCGCGCCGGTGTGCTTGAGGCCGTGCGCCTCCAGCGCCGACTGGGTGTTCTCGTAGCCCTGGCGGCCGTAGTCGTAGCCGTGGTTGTTGGCCTGGTTGAGCAGTTGGAACCCGGCCGACCGCAGGTGCGCGGCGTAGCCGGGCGGCGCGCGGAACTGGTAGCAGTTCTTCGGCTCCGGGCCGCACTTGCCGGCGCCGGTGTCGTCGGTGAGCGGTTCCTCCAGGTTGCCCATCACGAGGTCGCCCTTGAGCGCCGACTTCACGTCGTCGAAGAAGCCCTTGCCGCCGTTGGGCGGCAGCCGGTCCGGCGCGTTGCCCATGATCACGTCACCGGTGGCGGTGAGCGAGATCGACGGCTCCTTGGACGCGTCGGGCGCCGCCGGCTGGTCACCCGTCTGGGGCCCGGCCGAGCCGGTCGATCCGCCGCCCTGCCCCGCCTGCCACCTGGGGTCGCCGCCGGACCCGCCGGCGTCGCCGCCGCAGCCGGCGACGAAGAGGACGGCGACGAGCGCGGCGAACGCGGCCAGGCGCCGGCCGGGCACCGCGCGACGCGGTGCGGGAACGGCGGCAGGCGACCCGGCGGCCGCGGCGCGGAGGGTACGGGGCACAGAGCGGGCGGAAGCGTACATCGTCGGCGACGCTACCGTCCCCGGAACGCCGCGACGAGGGCCGATCGGTCGGAAAACCCGGCGTGTCGCATGTGACGGGCGCACGTCAGCCCGCCCGTCGGTCGGACCAGGGCACGACGGTCCCGGCGCCGCCGGAGCGGACGGCGGCGTGCACGGCCCGGGCCAGCGGCGCGCCCCAGGCCGACCGGGGACCGCCGTACGGGGCCGGATCGCCCTCGGCCGGGCAGAGGACCGTCACCGCGTCGGTGGGGGTGCCGGTGGCGGGCAGTCCCAGTTCCCAGATCGCCTGCGCCTTCGCCTCGGTGGCGGTGGCCACGGCGTTGACCAGGGCGGCGTCGCCGAGCCGCACCGGCACGTACGCGACGATGTTGACCGTGCCGACGCGCTGCGCGGGCCGGGCCGGCTCGCTCGCGGCGGGCGGCGCCGGATCGGGCGCGGCGGCCCAGACCGGCGTGCCCAGGCCCACAGTCGCCCAGACCCGGACGCCGCCGTCGGTGCGGCGGACCACCTCGGTCACGTCCACGCCGGTCAGCAGCCCGACCCCGGGGCCGTCGAGGTCGAGGCCGTGGGCCAGCTCGGCCAGGTGCGCGGCGGGGTCGTCCCGGTCGTACGACATCGGCACCGTCGCGTTCAGCACCCACCCGCGGACGCCGATTCCCCCGCCGAGCGGCGCGGAGCCGACCGCCAGCAGCGGCGCCTCGGCCCGCCAGGCCAGCACGGGGATGTCCGACCCGGATTCGGACCGGCTGGTCAGGAACGGCTCACACAGCACGCCGGTCACCCTACGATCACAGGAGGGAACGGGTGGCGCCGGCCCGGACCGGAGGCGGGATCTTAGCTGCTCACCGGGTCGGGCGGGTTACGCCCAACGATCAAGATTCCAGGGGTGCACCTCTGATTCCTACTCATGTGCGCCTAGACTGGCGGCGCGCGAGGGATCAGCGGACGGCGGACCCGGCCGACGGACGGCACGCGCAGGCGGAGGTGCGCGATGGACGAGGTACTGGCCCGCAGCGGGATCTTCCAGGGTGTCGACCCGGAGGCTGCCGAGGCGCTCGCCAAGGAGATGGAGACGATCGAGGTCCGCAAGGGCGAGATCGTGTTCAACGAGGGCGAACCCGGTGACAGTCTCTACATCCTCCTGTCCGGCAAGATCAAGGTGGGTCGCCGCGCGGCGGACGGCCGGCAGAACCTGATCGCCGTGATGGGCCCGTCGGACATGGTCGGTGAGCTGTCGCTCTTCGACCCGGGTCCGCGTACGGCGACCGCGACGGCGGTCACCGACACCCGGCTGGTCCGGCTGCGCAAGCAGGCGCTGCGGCCGTGGCTGAACAACCGGCCCGAGATCGCCGAGCAGCTGCTGCGGGTGCTGGCCCGCCGGCTGCGCCGGACCAACGACTCGCTCGCCGACCTGATCTTCACGGACGTGCCGGGCCGGGTCGCCAAGAACCTGCTCCAGATGGCCGGCCGCTTCGGCACCCGCGACGGCGGCGTGCTGCGCGTGACGCACGACCTCACCCAGGAGGAGATCGCCCAGCTCGTCGGCGCCTCCCGGGAGACCGTCAACAAGGCGCTGGCCGACTTCGCCTCGCGCGGCTGGCTGCGGCTGGACGGCAAGAGCATCATCATCCTCGACCCGGAGCGCCTGGCCCGCCGCGCGCGGGTCTGACCTCCGTACCGGCTTCCCGGCCCGGCCCGCCTCCGTGCGAGCCGGGCCGGCGCCGTCTCTGCCCGCCGCAGAATCGCTTGGTCCTCCCGGGCCGGTGTCGCCAGGCTGGGACGATGCCTGATCGTGTCGCCGTCCTCTCCGACATCCACGGTGTGCTGCCCGCGCTGGAAGCCGTCCTGGCCGAGCCGGACGTGGCCGCCGCCGACCTGATCGTCCTCACCGGTGACCTGGCGGCCGGTCCGCAGCCGGTCGAGGTGCTGGACCGGTTGGCCGAACTCGGTGACCGGGCCTGCTGGGTCGGCGGGAACGCCGACCGGGAGCTGGTGCAGGCGCGGGCCGGGGTGGCTTCCCCGATCGAGGTCTCGAACTGGGCCGCCGGGCAGCTCCGCGACGACCAGGTGGCCCGGCTGGCCGCGCTGCCGCCGTCCGTCACGCTGCCGGTCACCGGCCTGGGCGAGGTGCTGTTCTGCCACGCGACCCCACGCGACGACGAGGAGGTCGTGCTCGTCGACTCGCGGCTCGACCGCTGGGCCGAGGTCTTCGCCGGCCTGCCGGCCGGGGTCGGCACCGTGGTCTGCGGGCACACGCACATGCCGTTCACCCGGCTGGTCGACCGCCGCCTGGTGGTGAACCCGGGCAGCGTCGGCATGCCGTACGGGGGCGCGGGCGCCTGGTGGGCGCTGCTCGGCCCGGGTGTGCAGTTGCGCCGGACCCGCTTCGACGTGGACGCCGCCTGCGCCCGGGTCGCCGCCGCGTCGGCGTTTCCGGACGCGGCGGCCTGGGCCGACGAGTACGTCCGCTCCCGCCACTCCGACGCCGACGCCCTCACGGTCTTCGCCCCGCGGGACGGCCGCTGACCCGAGCCCTCCGGGAGGCGTCCGTCCAGCCTGGAGCGGGGCATCGCGATCCGCGACGCTGGGCTAGCGTGAAGTAGTGACGGACCGGCGGTATCGGATCCTCCTCGTCTCCAGCAGCGGCGGCGTCCTGCTCGACCTGCTCGCGCTCCGACCGTGGTGGGAGCGGCACGACCCGGTGTGGGTGGCGGTCCGCGCCCCCGACACCGAGGTGGCGCTGACCGGGCAGCGCGTGCACTGGCAGCCCGAGCTGTCGACGCGCACCCGGTGGCGGGTGCTGCCGGCGGCCTGGCGGGCCCTGCGGCTGCTGCGCCGGGAGCGACCCGACGTGGTGGTCTCGGCCGGCACCGGCGTGGCCGTGGGCGTCTTCCTCGCCGCCCGCTTGCTCCGGGTGCCGTCGCTGTGGCTGGAGACGTTCAACATGACCGGGCCCGCCGGAGCCGCCGCCCGGCTCTGCTCCCGCCTCGCCGCCGCCGTGCTGGTGCAGCGACCCGCCCTGCTGGCGTCCCGGCCCCGCGCGGTCCTCATCGGAGAGCTCTACTAGCCATGGCCCGCCTCCTGGTCACCGTCGGTATGGGCCCGTGGCCGTTCGACCGCCTGATCGAGGGTGTCGCGCCGCTGTGTGCCGCGCACGAGGTGTTCGTGCAGACCGGCACGTCGGCGGTGACCCCGCCGTGCCCGCACGCCCCGTTCCTGCCCCTGGACGACCTGCGAAGGCGGCTGGCCGCCGCCGACGTGGTGATCACCCACGCCGGTAACACGGTGCGGCTGGTCCAGCGGCTCGGCCGGGTGCCGGTCGCGGTGGCCCGGGAGGCGGCACGGGGCGAGATGGGCAACGACCACCAGGTCGAATACCTGCGCGAGGAGGAACGCTCGGGCCGGGTGGTCGCGGTGTGGGACGTGGCCGAGCTGCCGGCCGTGGTGGCCGCGCACCCGCAGCGGCAACACCGGTTGCTCGCGGAACGCCCGTTGCCCGGCCCGGTCGACGGCGAACGCCTGGCCGCCACAATGGACGCGCTCTGCGCCCGGCTGGTCCGATGAGCCGGGCCGACGAGGCGGCACCCCGGGCGGGTGTGCAGCCCTTCGCCACCCACCCGCTACGCCGGTACGCGTTCGCCTGGGCCGCACTCTCCGGCCGCACCGGCCGGCACCTCGACCTGGGCTGCGGCACCGGAGACTTCCTCGCCGTGCTGCACGAACACGGCACCGTGGCCTGCGAGGGCGCCGACCCGCACCCGGGCTACCTCGCCGAGCTGGCGGCCCGCCACCCGGATCTGCCGCTGCACCGGCTCGGGGTCGGCGAGCCGCTGCCGTTCGCCGACCGCCACTTCGACTCGGTGAGCCTGCTCGACGTGCTGGAACACGTACCCGACGAGATCGCGCTGCTGACCGAGACGCACCGGGTGCTCGCCCCCGGTGGGCTGCTGGTGCTCACCGTGCCCCGGCGGCACGTCTTCACCTTCCTCGATCCGGACAATGCCAAGTTCGACTTCCCCCGGCTGCACCGCCGGATCTACTCGTGGCGGTTCGGGTCGCAGGTGTGGCACAGCCGGTTCGCCGACCTCTCCGACAACCTGCGGGGCGACATGTCGGTCGGCCGGGACCGGCACACCAACTACCGCACCGAAGACCTGCTCCGGCTGCTGCGCACGGCGGGCTTCACCCCGGCCACGGTGACCGGCGCCAACCTCTTCTGGCGGTGGTTGCAGATCCCGGCGCTGCTCACCGGCGGCCCGGTGCGCCGCCTGCTGGAGCGCGGCATCCATCTCGACGGCCGGCTGTTCCGCTCGGCCAACCTCTTCGTCACCGCCCGGAGACTGCCGTGACCGTCGCCGACACCGCCCGCCTCGCCTGGTTCTTCGGCCGGCTCGCCGTCAAGGAACGCATCGCGCCCCGGCTGCACGTACGGCCGCTGGTCGCCGAGCTGTTCCTCACCGACAACTGCAACCTGCGCTGCACGAGCTGCGGCTGCTGGACCACGAACACCAAGGGTGAACTCTCCACCGACGAGTGGCGCGACGTCCTGCGTCAGCTCGTCGCGCTGCGCATCCACAAGGTGAACTTCACCGGCGGCGAGCCGCTGATCCGGCCGGACGCGCTGGCCCTGATGTCGTACGCCCGCGAGGTGGGGGTACGCCACCTGCACCTGAACACCAACGGCATCCGCCTCACCCCGCCCGTTCTGGACGAGGTGCTCGCCGCAGGCGTACGCAGCTTCAACGTCTCCGTCGACGGCCCGACGGCGCTGGTGCACGACCGGATCCGCGGGCGACTCGGGGCCTTCGAGACGACGACCCGGCACCTGCGGAACCTGATCGCCGCCCGGGACCGGCTCGGTCTGAAGGTACGGATGAACTTCACCGTCATGCGGGACAACGTGGACAGCCTGCCCGGCATCGCGGCGCTGGCCCAGGAGCTGGGCGTGGCGCTCTATCTCAACCTGGTCACCGACCGGACGTTCCTGTTCCGCACCGACGCGGTCACCGACCAGACCGACGTGGCCGGCGACCGGCTCGACGCGGCGCTGGCCGAGCTGGAGACGATGGCCCGGGCCGACCGGCGGTGGTTGCCGCGTTACTCCGAGCTGCGTTACCTGCGTGGGCACTTCGACGATCTCGTCCAGCGCGACCTGCCGTGCGCCGAGTCACAGCTCAAGTTGATGGTGCACTCCCGGGGGGAGATCGGCGGCTGCTGGGCGCACGACCCGACCGCCTCGGTCCGGCAGCGCCCGATCGCCGAGATCGTCGACGCGCCGGAATACCGGGACGAGCACGCGCGGCTGTTCCGCAAGGAGTGTGTCGGCTGCGGCAGCAACTACAGCCTCAACCTGCGCTGGCGGCCGGGCACCTACCTGGCCGACCGGCAGTGGCTGCGGGGGCGGCGCCGTCTTGTCTGAGCCGATGCGCCCGAGCCAGCCGCTGTACGACGCGCTGGCGTCCGGCTACGAGGAGCATTTCGCGGTGCCGCACCGGCGTGCCTACGACGACCTGGCGTGGGAGCGGGTCGAGGCGTTGTTGCCGCCGGGCGCCCCGGTGGTGGACGCCGGTTGCGGCGTGGGCCGGTGGGCCCGGCGGCTGCTCGACCTCGGCCATCCGGTGACCGGCGTCGAGCAGGCGCCGGGCATGGTCGCCGAACTGCGCCGTCATCCGCCCGGTCCCGGCTTCACGCTGGTCGAGGGCTCGATGACGGAGGTGACACTGCCGGCTACGGCCGGCGCGGTGCTGGCGATGGGTTCCCTGCAGTACACAGCCGATCCCGAGCAGGCGGTCCGGCACCTGGCCGGGTGGTTGCGCCCGGGTGGCGTGCTGGCCGTGCTGGTCGACTCACTGGTGGGCCTGGTCCTCGAACTGGTCGGTGCGGGCCGGGACGACGAGGCGGTGGACCGGCTGACCCGCCGGCGGGGTGTCTGGCGTGCCGAGGGGCACGCCGCCGATTTGCACCTGCTGGACCGGGCCCGGTTGGAGGCCGCGTTCCGCGCCGCCGGCCTGGTCGAGATCCGCAGCGCCGGGCTGCTGGTCAGCGCCGCCGCGGTGGGGCGGGCCGGGCTGGCCGGGCGGCTGTCCGCCGACCGGGACGCGCTGCTGGCGCTGGAGCGACGGCTGGGCGACGACCCGGTCCTCGCCGACGCCGGCAAGCAACTGCTGGTGACCGGCCGCCGCCCTCCGGGTTGACCGCCCGCCCGGTTCAGTCCAGGCAGCGGCGGAGCGCCGCGACTACCCGTTCCGCCTGTTCCACGGTGATCTCCGAGGACATCGGCAGGGCCAGCGCCTCGGCGTCCAGCCGTTCGGTCACCGGTAGGCGTTCACCGCCGCCGAGCGGGCCGGTGTGGATCGCCGCGAAGTAGGGCTTGGTCTGTACGCCGAGGGCGGCCAGCCGCGTCGCCACGCGGTCGCGCCGGGCGAAGCGCGCCACCCAGTGCACCCAGCAGTGCCGGTCCCCGGGACGGACCTGCTGGACCTCCACCGGCAGAGCGGACGCGGCGGCGGCGTAGACCTCGGCCACCTCTGCCCGGCACCGGACCAGCGTGTCCAGCTCCGCGAGCTGGTCGACCGCGACGACGGCGTGCAGTTCGTTCATCAGCTCGGAGCGGGTCCAGCCGGCGGGTGCGGCGAGGACCGCCTCGGCGGCGTCGGCGGGCAGCACCAGCGCGCCGCCGGCGCCACCGGCCGACACGACCTTGGCGAAGCTCATCGAGTACGAGTGCGACAACGCCTGCTGTGCCACCGGACGCCCCTGGTGCAGGCTGCCGAGGGCGGCGGCGGAGTCGGCCAGCAGGGCCACCCCGGCGGGGTCGCAGACCGCCCGCAGGGCCGGATAGTCGCACGGGTTGCCGAAGGTGTCGACGCAGAGCACCAGTCGTACGCCGCCCCGCTCGATCGCGGCGGCGACAGCAACGGGGTCGATCGTCCAGGTCGCGGCGTCCACGTCGACGAAACGCAGCGTGTACCCGAGTTGGACCAGGATCTCGGCGGTCGCGGGGAACGTGTAGGACGGCAGCACCGCCACGTCGCCGGGGTGGGCCGGCCCGACGGTGGCGGCCACCATGATCCGCAGGGCGGCGGTCCCCGAGGCGGTGACCAGCACCCGGTGGTCGTCGTCGAGTTGCAACTCCTTGCCGAGGCGTTCGGTCAGCTCGCGCGTCCACCGGTTGCCGTGCTTGACCTCCCCGCTGACGAGCGCCTCCTGCTGGCGGGCGACGACCGTCTCGGGGCGGGCCGGCGGGGGCGGCACCACGACCGGCAGCGGCGGTCGGAACAGGGGAGCCCTGTCGTCGCCGACCTCGGCCACCAGCTTCGCCAGGGCCGGGCGGAGCGGCTCGACCCGGTGACCGGCGGCGGTCAGCTTGTCGGTGACCACCAGGCCGGAGCTGTCCGATGCCGGGCGCGGCATGGTGAGCAGCGGCGCCGACGAGCCGCACAGGTCGCGGATCCAGGTCGCGAGGTCGGTCAGCGGCACCGGTTCCCCGCCCACGTTCCACACGCCGAGGCCGATTCCGCGCAGGAGGATCCGTGCGAGTGTGTCCGCGGGCAGGAAGCTGCGTACGGTGTCCGCGGTGACCGGCAGTGGCAGTCCCTGGCGGGCCCGGCGGACCAGCCGGGTGGCCACGCGGTGCTGGCCCGCACCGAAGACGTTCGCGAGCCGGAGCACGGTCAGCCGGTCGGGCGGGATCGCGTCCGCGACGAGTCGTTCCTGTGCGAGCTTCGCCATCGCGTACGTCCACCGGTGGGTGGGGTCGGCGTCGGCCATCGCCCGGGCGAGTGGGGCGGCCCGCCACGGCGGGCAGGGTTCCCGGGCCAGGTCGCGCACGAGTGCGCACCAGCGGTCGAGTTCTCCGGCGGACCACGGCAGGTCGGGCGTGGTGTCCTCGGTGAGCGGGCCGGGCGCGGCACCGTAGACCTCGACGGAGGAGGTGAGCACCACCTGGCGTCCGGCCAGGCGGGGCAGGAGCCGGGCAGTGCTGACGGCGTTGTCCAGCGGCAGCGTCCACGGGTGGCGGGGCCGGGGGTGGCTCGCGCCGAGCAGCACCACGACGATGCCGGGCGGCAGCTCGGGCGGGTCGGCGGTGAGCAGGTCCGCCCTGATCCAGTCGAGGCCGGCGGCGGTGTTCGCCTCGGCGGGCGGATGACGGTCCACTGCGGTGACCCGCGCGCCGGCGGCCAGCAGCGCCCCGGCGGTCGCCGTGCCCAGAAAGCCTGCCCCTCCGACGAGCACAAAGTCATTCATGTTGTGCCTCCCCGTGAGCCCGCACGATATCGCGGAAACGGCCGTGTGGAGGTGTCGGATAGCGGTCGGGGCCGCGTCGGCGACACCCCGAAAAAAGTCAGGCTTGACTGTTTGTTTTGGGCGGGGCACGCTGTCTGCGTGTCGAGCCGAGTCCCGCAGCAGGAGCGCAGCCGCGCCACCCAGGCCCGGCTGCTGGAAGCGACAGTCGAGTGCCTGGTGGAGCACGGCTGGTCCGGCACCACGACGACCGTGGTGGCCGCCCACGCGGGTGTCTCCCGGGGCGCCCAGCTGCACCACTACCCCACCAGGACCGCGCTGGTGACCGCCGCCGTCACGCACCTGACCGAGCGCCGGGCGGCCGAGCTGCGCGCCGAGGCCGCGGCCCTGCCGTCCGGGCCGCAGCGGCTCGACGGGGTGGTCGACCTGCTCGCCGCCTCCTTCACCGGCCCCCTGTTCGTGGCCGCGCTGGAGCTGTGGGTGGCCGCCCGGACCGACGCCGAGCTGCGGGCCGCGCTGGTGCCGCTGGAGGCGCGGATCGGCCGCGAGATGCACCGGCTCACCGTCGAGCTGCTCGGCGTGGACGAGCGCAGGCCGGGCGTACGCGAGTCGGTGCAGGCCACCCTCGACCTCCTCCGCGGTCTCGGCGTGGCCAACCTGCTCAGCGACGACTCGCCCCGCCGCGCCGCCCTGCTGCACACCTGGAAACGCCAGCTCGCCGCGCTGCTCACCCCCGAGAGCGAGCGGCACTGATCCCCTGACGCCCATCCCCGCCGGAGGCACAATGGTCGACCTGACAGCCCTGCTCGCGGATCTGGCCGCCGAGTCCGAACAGCTCGACGCGCTCGTCGCGGAACTGCCGCCGGAGGGATGGGAGCGGCCGACACCGGCCCCGGGCTGGACCGTCGCGCACCAGGTCGCGCACCTGGCCTGGACCGACCACGTCGCCTACCTGGCGGCCACCGACGAGTCGGCGTTCTTCGCCTCGGTCATGGCCGCGCCGGACCCGTCGCGCCTGGTCGAGGACGGCGCCGAGTCGTTCCTCGCGCCACCGCCCGCGCTGCTGGCCCGCTGGCGCGCCGGCCGGTCGGCGCTCGCCGGGGCGCTCACCGCCGTCCCGGCCGGGCAGAAGATCCCCTGGTACGGCACCAGCATGTCGCCCACGTCGATGGTGACCGCCCGGCTGATGGAGACGTGGGCGCACGGCGAGGACGTGGCCGACGCACTGGGCGTCAGCCGCACCCCGACCGAGCGCCTGCGGCACATCGCGCACCTCGGCTTCCGTACCCTCGGGCACGGCTTCGCAGCCCACGGCCGCGAGGTGCCCACGGTGCCGGTGCGGGTCGAGCTGACCGCGCCCGCGGGCGGCGACGTGTGGGAGTTCGGGCCGGCCGACGCGGCCGACCGGGTGACCGGCCCGGCGCTCGACTTCTGCCTGCTCGTCACGCAGCGCCGGCACCGCGCGGACCTGGCCCTGACGGCCACCGGACCGGTCGCCGACGAGTGGCTGGACGTGGCCCAGGCGTTCGCCGGCCCGCCCGGCGGCAAGCGTGAGCCGGACGGAGCCTCCTCGTGAGTGTGCTGCGGGTCGGGAACGCGTCCGGCTTCTACGGCGACCGCTTCACCGCCTGGCGGGAGATGCTCGACGGCGGCGAGCTGGACGTGCTGACCGGCGACTACCTGGCCGAGCTGACCATGCTCATCCTCGGCCGCGACCGGATGCGCGACCCGTCGCTCGGCTACGCCAAGACGTTCCTGCGCCAGGCGGAGGGCGTGCTCGGCACCGCGCTGGAGCGCGGCGTCACGCTGGTCACCAACGCGGGCGGCCTCAACCCGGCCGGGCTGGCCGACGCGATCCGGTCGCTCGGCGACCGGCTCGGCCTCCAGGTGCGGGTCGGGTACGTCGAGGGCGACGCGCTCCAGCGGCCGGACGCGCTGACCGCGAACGCCTACCTGGGCGCGTTCGGGATCGCGGCCTGCCTCGACGCGGGCGCGGACGTGGTGGTCACCGGGCGGGTCACCGACGCCTCGCTGGCGGTCGGCCCGGCCGTCGCCCGCTTCGGGTGGACCCGCGACGACCTCGACGCGCTGGCCGGGGCGACTGTGGCCGGGCACCTGATCGAGTGCGGCGCGCAGGTCACCGGCGGCAACTTCAGCTTCTTCACCGAGCTGCCGGACGGCGGGCACCGGCCCGGCTTCCCGATCGCCGAGCTGCACCCGGACGGCTCGTCGGTGCTCACCAAGCATTCCGGCACCGGCGGCGCGGTGACGGTCGAGACGGTCACCGCCCAGCTGCTGTACGAGGTGGGCGGGCCGGACTACCTCGGGCCGGACGTGGTGACCCGGCTGGACACCGTGCGGCTGGAGCAGGAGGGCCCGGACCGGGTACGCGTGTCCGGGGTGCGGGGCACGCCACCGCCGGACACGCTCAAGGTGGGCGTCAACAACCTGGGCGGCTTCCGCAACGCGATGACGTTCGTGCTGTGCGGGCTGGACATCCCGGCCAAGGCGGCACTGGTCCGGGGCCAGATCGAGGAGTCGGTCGGCACGGAAGGGCTGGAGTTCACGCTGGCCCGTACCGACCACCCGGACACCGGCGACACCGAGGCGGCCAGCGCGCTGCTGCACGTACACCTGCGCGACGGCGACAAGTCGCGGGCCGGGCGGGCGTTCTCGGCGGCGGCGGTGGAGCTGGCGCTGGCCTCGTACCCGGGCTGCACGCTCACCACGCTGCCCGGTGACGCCACGCCGTACGGGGTGTTCACCGCCGACACGATCGCGCAGGACGAGGTCGAGCACGTCGCGGTGCTGCCGTCCGGCGAGCGGGTACCGATCTCCCCGCCGGTCGTCACGGCGACACCGGCCGAAGCACCGGCACGGGAGGTCACCGCCGTACCGGCTCCGGCCGCCACCCGGCGCGGGCCGCTCGGTGAGCTGGTCGGCGCGCGGTCCGGCGACAAGGGCGGCGACGCCAACCTGGGCGTCTGGGCCCGCACCGACGCGACCTGGCCCTGGCTGCGCGACTGGCTGACGGTGGAGCGGCTGGCCGAGCTGCTGCCGGAGACCGCGGCGCTCACAGTCGAGCGGTACGAGCTGCCGAACCTGCGCGCGGTCAACTTCGTGATCCGAGGGCTGCTCGGGCAGGGCGTGGCCGCCTCCACCCGGTTCGACCCCCAGGCCAAGGCGCTCGGCGAGCTGCTGCGTTCGCGAGTGGTCGACCTACCGACGGAGGTTCCGGCATGACCATCGTGGACACGCCGGAACGCCGGCAACTGCGCGAGCTGACCCGCTCGTTCGTGACCCGGGAGGTGCTGCCGCACCTGTCCGACTGGGAACGGGCGGGCGAGGTGCCCCGCTCGCTGCACGAGACAGCCGCGAAGATCGGCCTGCTCGGCATCGGCTTCCCGGAGTCGGTCGGCGGCAGCGGCGGTGACCTGCTCGACTCGATGGTGGTCACCGAGGAGATCATCCGCTCGGGCGGGTCGTCCGGCCTGGTCGCCGCGTTGTTCACGCACGGGATCGCGCTGCCGCACATGGTCGAGACCCAGGACGAAGAGCTGATCGAGAGGTACGTCCGGCCGGCGCTGGCCGGGACGATGATCGGCGCGCTGGCGATCACCGAGCCGGACGGCGGCTCGGACGTGGCGGGCATCCGCACCTGCGCGGTCCGCGACGGCGACCACTACGTCGTCAACGGCTCCAAGACGTACATCACCAGCGGGGCCCGCGCCGACTTCGTCACCACCGCGGTCTGCACCGACTTCCCCGGTTCGGGCTCGGTCAGCCTGCTCGTGATCGACAAGGGCTCGCCCGGGTTCACGGTGGGGCGGCGGCTGGAGAAGCTGGGCTGGCACTGCTCGGACACCGCCGAACTGTCCTTCGTCGACGTCCGGGTGCCGGTGACGAACCGGGTCGGCCCGGAGGACACCGGTTTCCTCGCCATCATGCAGCAGTTCGCCAACGAGCGGCTGTCACTCGCCACCCAGGCGTACGCGACCGCGCAGCGCTGCGTGGACCTGGCGGTGCAGTGGTGCCGGGACCGCCGGACGTTCGGCCGTCCGCTCGTCGGGCGCCAGGTCGTCCGGCACAAGCTGGCCGAGATGCACAGCCGCACCGACGCGGCGCGGGCGTACGTCCACGACGTCGCCGAGCGGGTGGCCGCCGGGCAGCCGGTGGTGACCGAGGTGGCGATCGCGAAGAACGTGGCGGTGTCCGCGTGCGACTTCGTCGTCGACGCCGCGCTGCAACTGCACGGTGGCTTCGGCTACATGCGTGACGCCGAGGTGGAGCGGCACTACCGCGACGCCCGTCTGCTCGGCATCGGCGGCGGCACCACCGAGATCATGAACGAGATCATCGCGAAGGGCATGGGCCTGTGAGTACGACAGTCCTGCAGAGCACGATCGACCCGTCCGCACCCGCCTTCACCGCCAACCGGGAGGCGCTGCTGGAGCGCCTGGCCGAGCTGGAGGAGGCACTCGACCAGGCCCGGGGCGGTGGTGGCGAGAAGTACGTGACCCGCCACCACGGTCGCGGCAAGCTGCTCCCCCGGGAACGCATCGAGCTGCTGCTCGACCCGGACAGCCCGTTCCTGGAGCTGTCGTCGGTGGCCGCGTACGGCACGGACTTCCCGGTCGGTGCCAGCACCGTGACCGGCATCGGCGTGGTCGAGGGCGTCGAGTGCCTGATCGTGGCGAACGACCCGACGGTACGCGGCGGCGCGATCAACCCGTGGTCGCTGGCGAAGACCCGGCGGGCGGGTGAGATCGCGGCGGCCAACCGGCTGCCGATGGTGAACCTGGTCGAGTCGGCCGGCGCGGACCTGCCCACCCAGGCGGAGATCTTCATTCCCGGCGGCCGGGTGTTCCGTGACCTGACGCGCCTGTCCGCGCAGCGGATCCCGACCGTGAGCGTGGTCTTCGGCAACGCCACAGCCGGTGGCGCGTACGTGCCCGGCATGTCGGACTTCACCGTCATGATCCGCGACCGTTCGCAGGTCTACCTGGCCGGGCCCCCGCTGGTGAAGATGGCCACCGGCGAGGTCACCGACGACGAGTCACTGGGCGGCGCGTCGATGCACGCCACCACGTCCGGCCTGGCCGACTTCCTCGCCGAGGACGAGCGCGACGGCATCCGGCTGGCCCGGCAGTGCGTCCGCCGGCTCAACTGGCGCAAGCACGGTCCCCCGCCGCGCAACCCGCACCCGCTGCCACCCCGGTACGACCCGGAGGAGTTGCTCGGCATCGCCAGCGCCGACCTGAAGGTGCCGTTCGACCCGCGCGAGGTGCTGGCCCGGGTGCTCGACGACAGCGCGTTCGACGAGTTCAAGCCCGGCTACGGCACCGCGCTGGTCACCGGCTGGGGTGAGCTGCACGGCTACCCGGTCGGCGTGCTGGCGAACGCCCGGGGCGTGCTGTTCAGCGAGGAGGCGCAGAAGGCGGCCCAGTTCATCCAGCTCGCCAACGCGGCGGACACGCCGCTGGTCTTCCTCCAGAACACCACCGGCTACATGGTCGGCACCGAGTACGAGCAGCGCGGCATCATCAAGCACGGCGCCTTCATGATCAACGCGGTGTCGAACTCGAAGGTGCCGCACCTGACCGTCAATCTGGGCGCCTCCTACGGCGCCGGCAACTACGGCATGTGCGGCCGGGCGTACGAGCCGCGGTTCCTGTTCACCTGGCCGAATGCGAAGTCGGCGGTGATGGGTCCGGCGCAGCTCGCCGGGGTGCTGTCCATCGTGGCCCGGCAGGCCGCCGCCGCCCGGGGACGCGAGTACGACGAGGACACCGACGCCGCCATGCGGATGATGGTCGAGCAGCAGATCGAGTCGCAGTCCGGCGCGCTGTTCCTGTCCGGGCGGCTCTACGACGACGGGGTGATCGACCCCCGAGACACCCGTACCGTCCTCGGGCTGTGCCTGTCGGCGATCCACAACGGACCGGTGAAGGGCGCCGACGGTTTCGGCGTCTTCCGGATGTGACCTGTGAGCGCGAGGAACGCAGCGAAGCGGAGTCCCGCAGTCGCGAACGAAAGGCAGGCTCAGCGCGGATGATCAACAAACTTCTGGTTGCGAACCGGGGCGAGATCGCCCGCCGGGTCTTCGCCACCTGCCGCGCCCTCGGTGTGGCCACCGTCGCCGTGCACTCCGACGCGGACGCCGACGCGCCGTTCGTCGCCGACGCCGACCAGGCCGTGCGGCTACCCGGTAACACGCCGGCCGAGACGTACCTGCGCATCGACGCCGTCCTGGACGCGGCCCGGCGCTCCGGCGCGGACGCCGTCCACCCCGGCTACGGGTTCCTGGCGGAGAACGCCGAGTTCGCGGCGGCGGTGACCGACGCGGGCCTGACCTGGGTCGGGCCGTCGGCCAAGGCGATCGCCGCGATGGGCGACAAGATGGCCGCCAAGGCGCTGCTCGCGGACGCGGGCGTGCCGATGCTGCCCACCTGGACCGACCCGGCCGAGGTCACCGCCTTCCCGGTGCTGGTCAAGGCATCGGCGGGCGGCGGCGGCCGGGGCATGCGGATCGTCCGCGACGCCGCCGGGCTGGCCGAGGCCGTCGCGGGCGCGCGCCGCGAGGCGGCTGCGGCGTTCGGCGACGGCACCGTCTTCATCGAGCGGTACGTGGAACGCGGCCGCCACGTCGAGGTGCAGATCTTCGGCGACACCCACGGCACCGTCGTGGCCCTCGGGGTACGCGACTGCTCGATCCAGCGCCGCCACCAGAAGATCGTCGAGGAGGCGCCCGGTGTGCTGCCCGACGACGTGCGCGCGGCGCTGCACGAGGCGGCGGTGGCGGCCGGGCGGGCCGTCGACTACGTCGGCGCGGGAACCGTGGAGTTCCTGCTCGCGCCGGACGGGCAGGTGCACTTCCTGGAGATGAACACCCGCCTCCAGGTGGAACATCCGGTCACCGAGCTGACCACCGGGCTGGACCTGGTCCGGCTGCAACTGCTCGTCGCCGAGGGCGAGCCGCTGCCGGTCACCGCCACGCCGCCCGCCGACGGTCACGCCATCGAGGTACGGCTGTGCGCCGAGGACCCGGCTCAGGGTTTCCGCCCGGCCACCGGCACGCTGCACCGGTTCGCGATTCCCGGGGTGGCCGCCGAGTTCGGTCCGGCCCGTGGGCTGCGCCTGGACTCCGGTGTGGTGGACGGCTCGGCGGTGAGCGTGCACTACGACTCGATGCTGGCGAAGCTGGTCGCCTGGGCGCCCACCCGCACCGAGGCGGCCCGCGCGCTCGCAGGTGCGCTCGCCCGCGCCGAACTGCACGGCGTGGCGACCAACCGGGATCTGCTGGTCCGCGTGCTGCGCGGCGCGGAGTTCGCGGCCGTGGACGTGGACACCGGCTTCCTGGACCGGCACCCCGAGGTGTTCGAGCCGCTGCTGCCGGCCGAGCAGCTTCCGGTGGCGGCACTGGCGGCGGCGCTGTCCGGGGCCGCCACGCGCCGGGCCGCCGCACCGGTACTGGCCGGGTTGCCGTCGGGCTGGCGCAACGTGCCCGCCTTCCCGCAGGTCACCCGGTTCACCGGGCCGGGCGACGAGGAGATCGAGGTCCGGTACCGGCTCGACCGCACCGGCGGGCTCGCCGAATGGTCGGTGTCCCCGTCCGACGCCACGCCGGCCGTGACGGTCGTGGACACCGCCCCGGACCGGGTGCTGCTCGACGTGGACGGGGTGCGGCGGGCTTTCCGCGTACACCGGGTGGGGTCGTCGGTCTTCGTGGACGGCCCGGACGGGGCGGCGAGCCTCACCGAGCTGCCCCGCCTCCCACTGCCCACCGCGGAGCTGGCGGCCGGGTCGCTGCTCGCGCCGCTGCCCGGCGCGGTGACCCGGGTGCACGTGGAGGTCGGCCAGCGGGTCGCCGCCGGTGACCTGCTGCTGACGCTGGAAGCGATGAAGCTCGAACATCCCGTGCTCGCCCCCGCCGACGGCGTGGTGACCGAGCTGCCGGTGCCGGCCGGCGGCCAGGTCGAGACGGGTGCCGTACTTGCCGTGGTGGACCCCGAGGAGGACCCGCAGTGAACTTCGACCTGACCCCCGAGCAGGACCAGCTCCGCGACGCCGTACGGGCGTTGGGCCGCAAATACGGCCACTCCTACTTCGTCGAGAAGGCCAAGTCCGGTGAGCACACCACCGAGCTGTGGCACGAGGCCGGCCGGCTGGGCTACCTGGGCGTGAACATCCCCACCGAGTACGGCGGCGGGGGCGGCGGCATCACCGAGCTGGCGCTGGTGTGCGAGGAACTGGCCGCGACGGGCTGCCCGCTGCTGCTGCTCGTGGTCTCCCCCGCCATCGCCGCCACGATCATCAACAAGCACGGCACCGAGGAGCAGCGCAAGAAGCACCTCCCCGGCCTTGCCGACGGCTCCCAGAAGATCGTCTTCGCGATCACCGAGCCGGACGCGGGCTCGAACTTCCACCGCCTCGCCACTGTGGCCCGGCGCGACGGCGACGACTGGCTGCTCAGCGGCCGGAAGATCTACATCTCCGGGGTGGACGAGGCCGGCCACGTGCTCGTGGTGGCCCGCACCGAGGACGCGTCCACCGGGAAGCTGAAGCCGGCGTTGTTCATCGTGCCGACCGACGCGCCCGGCCTGGAGAAATCCAAGCTGGACATGGAGATCCTGTCGCCGGAGAACCAGTTCCTGCTGTTCCTCGACGACGTCCGGCTCCCCGCCGACGCGCTCGTCGGCGAGTCGCTCGACGCCGGGCTGCCCGCGCTGTTCGCCGGGCTCAACCCGGAGCGCATCACCGTTGCCGCGATGGGCGCCGGCACCGGCCGGTACGCGATCGAGAAGGCAAGCGACTACACGTCCACCCGCAAGGTGTGGGGCGGGCGCTCGATCGGCTCGCACCAGGGTGTGGCGCACCCGCTGGCGCACGCGGCAGTGCAGGTCGAGCTGGCCCGGTTGATGATCCACAAGGCGGCGACGCTCTACGACGCGGGCCGCGACCTGGAAGCCGGCATCTCCGGCAACATGGCCAAGTACGCGGCGGGCGAGGCCGCCGCGCTCGCCGTCGACACCGCCGTCCAGGCGCTCGGCGGGGCCGGCATGACCACCGAGTACGGCGTGGCCACGCTGCTCGGCGCGGTACGCGCGGGCCGGATCGCCCCGGTCAGCCGGGAGATGATCCTCAACTTCGTCGCCCAGCACGTCCTCGGCCAGGACAAGTCCTACTGACCCGCGGTTTCCACCCGGGCGGCTGACGCCCGCCTCGCCCGAGCGCGGGGTGGGCCCGGGGTACGGCGGATGCCCGATCACCCGCCGTACCCCGGGGGTCCGTCAGCGGACGGTCAGCGTGCCGACCGCCGGGCGCGGCGTCGCCACCGGCGGCAGCCGCTTCGGCTCACCCCGGCCCGGCTCGCCCGCCCGGGCCAGCGCGCTCTTCGACGCGTCCGCCCGGCTTGCCGCCGCGTCCTCCTGGAACGGCTGCGCGTCACCGACGCAGAGCGTGCCCCTGGCCGGCAGCTTGCCGGTCAGCAGGTACGCGTCGATCCGGCCGGTCGCGCACGCCGAGGTGCCGTACGCGGTGTGGCCCCAGCTGTCGCTGCTCAGCAGGCGGCTGTTCGGCAGCAGCTTCGCCGAGCTGACCGCGCCCTGGTAGTTGGTCGCCGGATCCCAGTAGTTGCCGACCACGAGCACCGGGGCGGCGGTGACCCGGTTGAACGGCCCGGTCCAGGCGTCCTCGTCCCGCACGGTCCAGGTGTTGCGGGCACAGGGCGCGGTGCCCCAGGCCCACGCCCGCCCGAAGTAGGGCGCCCGCTTGTCCTCCTTCGCCGACAGCGCCGGCCAGGCGTCGGCGCTCTTCGGGTGGTACGCGTCGGTGCAGTCGACGGTCAGGAACGTCTCCAGCCCGTTGTCGTACGGGAAGTCGTACCCGCGCTGCTGGCGCGCCTGCGCGGCGCGGGCGGCGAGCGCCTTGCGGGCCGAGGCGGTGGCGGCCTTGCCGACGGCCGGGTCGGTAGCAGCCAGGAGCTGCACGGTGATGTCGACGACCGACTGCCAGCCGTACGGGTCGTAGAGCGCGCCGAGCGTGGCGCCGACGAAGTCGGCGTAGCTGACCGTGAAGGAGCCGAAGTCCGGGTCCTCGATCACCACCGGCTTCTTGCGCAGCCGCTTGGCCACCGTGTCGTACGCGGCGAGCGGATCGCCGGTGGCGGCCAGCGCGCACTGCTCGGCGCCGGCCCTGCCGCACCGGGCCAGGATCTCCCGCAGTGCCCGGTACGCCCCGTCGGCGCTGCGCAGCCGCGTCTCCTGGAGCTGGTTGCGGGCACTCCCCTGGCCGACCCAGGCGTTCGGGTCGAGCACACCGTCGACGACGAGCGCGCGGAAGCGGTCCGGGAACATGTTGGCGTAGTACTGGCCCAGCGCGGTGCCGTAGCTGAACCCGAGGTAGCTGAGCAACTTGTCGCCGACAGCCCGGCGCAGCACGTCCATGTCGCGGGCCACCTCGGCGGTGGACGCCGCGCCGGTCAGCGGTTTGCCGGTGGTGGAGCACGCCTTCCCGACCGCCTTCGACGCGGCGACGTACGCCTTCTCCTCCGCCCTGGTCCACGGGAACGCGACGTTCAGCCCGGCGTACGCCCGGGTCTGGTCCTTCACCGAGCGGAAGCACTTGATGTTCTCGCTGGCCTCGACGCCGCGCGGGTCGACGCCGACGATGTCGAAGCGGTCGAGCAGGTCGTCGCCGAGGAAGTAGGGCGCGGCGAGCGCGATGCTCGTGCCGGAGCCACCCGGGCCACCCGGGTTGAGGAACAGGCTGCCGACCTTGCGCTGCTGGTCGCGGGCCTTGACCCGCAGCAACGCGACCTCGGTGGTGGCGCCCTTCGGGTTGTCGTAGTCCAGCGGCAGCCGGACCGTGGCGCACTCGGCGTAGTCGTAGCAGGCGTACCAGTCGAGCTTCGGCGTCGGCACGCGGTCCACCCGGCGCGCCTCCGCGGCGCTGGTGCGGTCGTGCGCGGGTGGTTGCGGAGTCGCCGCCGCGGCGGGCGCGACGGCCGGTCCGGCGAGGAGGACGCCGGCGATCCCGGTTGCGGCCAGGGATCGGATTGAACGGGGCATGGAGCTGCCTTCCGTCGGGGAACGAATCCGTCGAGGAGACCTCGACCCCCGTCACTTTAGGGATCGACGCCCACGTTGGTGGCCCCCAAACCTGGATCGATACGGCAAACAACCAGATGATGTAACGATTTTTTCTCGATCGTCGCTACCTGCGACTCCGAAGTGGAGCCTGGGTGACGGGAAGCCGTCTCATCCCGCCGGTTGACAGGTGGACGCGCTGGGCCATGCTTGTCGGGTGAGATCGTTCCCGAAGCCCGATGCGCGGGCGAAGGCCGTCGTCGCGTCCATGGCGACGGTGGCGGCGGTGGTGACCCTCGCCGTGTGGCGTCCGCCCGGCATCCTGTCGGTCGTGCTGGCCCTGGTCTGCGTCCTGCTCGCCATGATCACGGGAGTGACGGTCACCGCCGCGCGCCAGCCCGGCGGCACCGGCGGGCCCGCCCCGCAGGCCGAGAACTGGCCGGTCCCCCACCAGGGGTACGGAGTGGACGCCGACACGCTGGAGGCCATCGATCCGCGCGCGGTGCGTAACCTGCGCACCCCGGCGGGCCAGCCGATCGACGCGGACACGCTGGAGACGCTGGACCCGCGGGTGGTACGCGGCATGCGGGCGCCGACGGCGGTGGACGCCGACACGCTGGAGACGCTCGACCCGCGGTCGGTGCGGCAGAGCCGGACCGTGAACGGCCTCAGCGACCGGTGAGCGTGGGGCCGGCGAGCGCGTTGACGCCCCGGCCGGCCAGACAGCGGTAGGTGCGGTCCGCCTCGGCCTCCGGCGGCAGCACCTCCAGGTTCCACCCGCTCGCCGACTTGCCGCCGCTGACCAGCCGGAACGTGGCGGCGTTGCACACCTTGCCGACAACCGGGTCGGCCGCGACCGTCTCGTGCCGGGCCCCGGCGAGACCAGCCGGCAGGTCACCGGCGGCGTAGGTCTCCCAGGTGTGCTGGCCGTCGCACGGCACCCGGCTCGCCTCGGCCCGATCACGGCGCAGCCGTACCGGACCGAAGCACTCCAGCTCCGTCGCGCAGCGCGCCCCCGCGGGCAGCCGCACGTCGGCGGACGCGCAGCCGGGCACCGGCGCGGCACCGGCCACGCCGCTGGGCGCCGGCGTCGGCGCGACGGGCGGCGCGTGGCCGCCCGCGACCCAGCCGCCGCCGGCCGAGGCGGCCAGCGCCAGCACCCCGGCGCCGCCGAGGAACCAGCGCTTGGGCCAGCGCCGGGCACGCGAGGCCACCGTCGGGTGGTCGTCGTCGGCCGGCGGTCGCGGATTCGGCCCGCCGGTGCGGTGGAACCGGTCGCCGGTGGCGCCGTCGTACAGACCGCCGGTCGCCGGCGCGCCGTCCAGCGGCAGCGAGGCGAGCAGGCCACGCAGCTCGACCGCGGAGGGCCGCGCGCCCGGGTCGTTCGACATGCCCAACCGGAGTACGTCGATCAGCTCGCCGGGCACGCCGGGCAGGCCCGGGATCGGCTGCTGGAACATCTCCAGCACGGTGACCAGGCTCGGGTTGCGTTCGGAGTGCCAGCGCGGCGGACGGCCGTGCATCACCGCGTAGAGCGTGGCGCACAGCGAGTAGACGTCGACGGCGGGCGTGGGCGGGCTGTGGTTGAACGTCTCCGGTGGCGCGTACGCCGGGGTGAGCGCCTCCAGCATCACCGAGGAGTCGCGGAACTCGGCGAGCACCGCCAAGCCGAAGTCGGCCAGGACGGCCGAGTTGAACTCGGAGTGCAGGATGTTCGCCGGCTTGACGTCGCGGTGCAGGACGCCCGCCGCGTGCGAGTGGGCCAGCGCGTCGGCGATCTTCACGCCGAGGTCGCGGGTCTCCGCCGGGCCCAGCGGCGAGGTGCGCATCCGTTCGGCGTACGAGCCGTCGCACAGCTCCATGATGAGGTAGGGGTGCTGGTCGACTGTGACACCCACGTCGAACAGGTCCACCACGTGCGGGTGCGACGACATCCGCCCGGCGGCACGGGCCTCGCGCAGGAAGCGGGCCTGGTCTCGCTCGCTGTCCAGTGTGCGGTTCTCAATCTTGACCGCGACCTCGCGGCCCACGGAGATCTGCGTGGCCCGGTAGATGGTGGCGTAGCCGCCCCGGGCGAACACCTGCAGATCGGTCAGACCGGGCACGATGGGCAGCCGCAGGGCGCCGGGCGGGGTCTCGGTCACGGCTCGAAAATACCCAACGATCCGGACCCGTCAGCGCGCCGCGTCGGTGGCCGGCACCGGACCCGGGACGGAGTCGTCAGCCGCAGCGCCCGCCCGGCGGGCGTCCCACCACAGGCCGGCAGCTGTCGCGACAGCACCCAGCCCCTCCCACGCGGCGACCGCGAAGAAGCGGTCCGGCGCCACGTCGGAGAGCACCGCGATGGTGAACACGGTGAAGGTGACCAGGCGGAACCACACGGTGAACCGGTAGAACGGCCGCCACTCGGTGGCGACGGCGAGCAGGTAGTAGACCCCCATGTTGAACGAGGCCATCGAGGACGCGGTGAGGAACGTGCCGGTGTAGTCGCCCGGAGCGCGCTCGGCCGGCACCTCGAAGCCGAGCAGGCGTAGCTGCGTCTCCGGCCAGATCAGACCGAGCGCACCGAGCAGCAGCGCGAGGAGCCCGAAGACCGCGATCGTCCAGCCGGCGACCGAGCGCGGCAGCCTCATCGTTCCTCCCCAGCATGGTCTGCCGGTGACGCAGGCGCGCGCACCGGGAGGAGGCGACAGCCGATCCACGGCTGTCGCCGCCCCACGCTAACCGGCCCCACCGACGAACACATCCCCGGAACCGTCAGAACAAGGACGATCAGCCGCCGGAGAGGCGGACCCGCAACGCGTCCGCGACCATCCGCTCACTGCGCTGCTCGGTGGCGTACGCGAGGCGTACCGCCTCCTCCGCGTTTGTCAGCGCCTCGGCCCGGCGACCGCAGGCGTCGAGCGCCTCGGCCAGCACCAGCAGCGCCACCACCTGGCTGCGCACGTCCTCGGCCGGAGCGGTGATCGACCGCTGCGCCCAGTCGAGCGCCTGCTCGCGCTGGCCGTGGGCGAGCAGCGCGGCGGCGTACCGGGCCATCGTCTGCCGCCGCGAGAACAGCAGCGAGGGCGCGTTCGCCGCGCCGGTGGCCACCGGGGCGAGCAGCCCCACCGCGGTGCCCGGATCACCCGCCGCGAGGCGGGCCATGGCGAGCAGCACCCGCGGCGCGACCTGGGCCGGCGCCTGCGGGTTGTGCGGCTCCACCCGGGTCAGCACCGACCGCGCCTCCCGCTCGGCGGTCTCGTGGTCGCCCATGTCCAGCGCCACGAAGCCGCGCAGCGTGCCGGCCATGCCGGTGAGCAGCGGGTGGGTGGTCCGGTCGGCGTACTCGAGCGCCTCGGTGAACAGGTCGGCCGCGTGTTCCGGCTCGCCCAGCCCACGCGCCACCACCCCACGCACCACCAGCGCGAAGCCCTGCCCCCAGTCGTCGCCCACCTCGGCGAAGTCCCGGTACGCGCGCCGCGCCGCCCGGTCCGCCTCGGCCAGGTCGCCCAGTTCGGCGGTGGCGTACGCCTCGACCGCGCGCAGCGTCCCCACCGCCCACGCCTCGCCGACCCGCTCCCCGAACGGCAGGAACACCCGCGCCATCCGGCACGCCTCCCGCAGCCGGCCCGCGAGCAGCCGGGCGAATGCGGTGGTGCCGCGCAGCCAGGCCCGCCCGTACGGGTCCTTCAGCTCGGCGAAGAGCCGGGCGGCCCGGCCGAGCACCGCGTCGGTGCCGGCGAAGTCGCCCCGGGTGGTGGTCACCCAGGCCAGGTTCTGCAACGACCAGGCCTGCCCGCGGGGATCCCGTGCGGCGAGGCTGACCTGGTAGGACGCGGCCAGCCGGCTGCTCGCCTGTCCGAGCCGGCCGGCGATGAAGTCGGCCATGCCGAGCCGCCGCATCGCCGAGGCCCGCAGGGTGGGCAGGTCGTTGTCGGTGGCCACCTGCAACGCCTCCTGCCAGTTGCACTCGGCCCGCCCGGCGTCGCCGAGGGTCTGCTGGGCCTGACCGGCGAGCAGCAGCGCGGCGGTACGGGTGGCCGGGTCGCCGGTGTTCGCGGCGATCTTCTCGGCGAACGCGAGCGCGTCGGCCGGGCGGCCGACCTGGAGCAGCGCCCGGGCGTGCACCACCCGGTCGGCCGGTGGCACCCCGTCGCGGGCCAGTTCGGCCGCGCGCTCGGCGTACTCGACGGCGAGCGCCGGCTCCCCCGAACGCAGCGACCGGCGGGCGGCCCGGCCCAGCGCGGCCACGCCCAGCGGGGTGACCGCCCGGGCCGGCGCGTCCGGGCGCAGCTTGACCGCGTCGGCGAGCGCTGTGGCCCGCTCGACGTGCTCGGCGACGAAGTCGTCCCGGGCGGACTCGGTGAACGCGCCGCCCGGTGCGGCGCCGGTCTCGTCGACGCTCTCCGGCGCGGCCCAGCGGGCCAGCGCCGCGTGCCGCTCGGCCAGCTCGGCCTTGCTCACCCCGGCGTACGCGGCCTCCCGCATCAGCGGGGTGGCGAAGGCGAACCCGCTGCGGGTGCGGTGCAGCATGCGCCGTTGCAGCAGTTCCTCAACGGCCCGGTCCAGCTCGACGGCGGCCACCGCGGCGGGCCGCCCGTCCCGTCCGACCCGCTGCTCCCGAAGCGCCTCCAGCGCGCCCGCCGGTACGGTGTCGCCCACCACAGCGGCGTCGCGCAGCGCCGAGCGGGCGTTGGGCGGCAGTGCGTCGATACGCGCCGCGAGCACCGCGGCCAGGTCCCGGGAGAGCAGCCGGCTGCCCAGCGAGCCGGGGGCGAGCCGCCAGCCGACGTCGGCGCCCCGGCCCGGGCCGGCGGTGAGCGCTCCGCGCTCCATCAGCAGCGTGACCAGCTCGGCCAGGTAGAACGGGTTGCCCTGCGCGGTGGCGAGCAGGCGGTCCGCGTCGGCCTGTGGCATGCGGCCGCCGGACAGGTAGCTGGTGAGCAGCCGGGACGCATCAGCGCCGCGCAGCGGCGGCAGCGCGTGCACCTCGGCGTCCGCGACGCGGGTCAGCGCACCGGCGGTGCGTACCAGCTCGGGACGGCCGAGCAGCATCACCAGCACCGGCCCGCTGAGCCGGTTGAGGGTCAGCGCCAGCGCCTTGAGCGTCTCGGCGGTCGCGTCGTGCAGGTCGTCCACCACGATCACCAGCGGCGCCTCCACGGCGAGCGCGCTGAGCAGGTCCGCGACAGCCGTCGGCACCGCCTCGTCGTCCGGCGGCGGCCCGGCCGCGTTCCACTCGCCGTTCTCCGTGGCGGGCGGGAGTTCGGCGTACCCGAGCAGGGCCAGGAGCTGGTCCACGGCGATCGGCGGCGGGTCCCCGGGCAGCCGGGACAGGCGCTGGCCGAGGCGGCGCAGCCGCTCCTCGACGGCGGGCCGGGTGACGGCGGTGGCCGCGTCGCCGGGCAGGCCGACGGCGGCCCGGACCAGGTCGGCCAGCGGCGCCAGCCGGCGACGCTCGCCGAACGCCGCGCACCGCACCGAGAGCACCCGGGCGCCGGTGTGCGCCGCGTACCGCCCGGCGCCGACGTCGTAGCCGGCCGCGAGGCGTTCCACCTCGGCCGCGAACCGGGACTTGCCGATCCCCGCCTCGGCGGTCATCAGCAGCACCCGGGGCTCACCCCGGTCGATCACCTCGGCGAGCCGGCCGGCCACCCGGCCGATCTCGGTCTCCCGGCCCACGAACGGCGCCTCGTCGCCCAGGCCGGACCGGGTGCCGGGCGCGTCGAGCAGGCCCAGCAGCTCGTACGCCTCGACCGGCTCCCGCTTGCCCTTGAGCCGCAGCGGGCGCAGGGCACGCCAGGAGGCGACGTGCCGGGTCGCGGCGGAGGTGCGCGCCCCGGCGTAGACCGCGCCGACCGCTGCGGCGTCGGCCAGCCGGGCGGCGGTGTTCACCGTGTCGCCGATGACCGTGTACTCGATCGCCGCCTGGATGCCGGCGATCACGTCGCCGGTGTTGAGGCCGACGCGCAGGCCCAGCGGCGCGCCACCGCCGCGCTCGTCGTCGAGCACCCGCCGCACCGCGCGCTGCATGGACAGCGCCGCGCGGACGGCCCGCTCGGCGTCGTCCTCGTGCGCGACCGGCGCGCCGAAGACCGCCATGATCCCGTCGCCGGTGAGCTTGTCGACGTGCCCGCCGAACGTCTTGACCGCGCCCGCGAGGGCGGCGAGCACCCGGTCGGTGACCGCGCCGACCCGTTCCGGGTCCAGGTCCTCCGACCAGGAGGTGAAGTCCGACAGGTCGCCGAAGAGCACGGTCACCACGCGGCGCTCGGCGGCGGGCAGCGTGGCGGCAGCCGGCAGCGCCGCCCCGCAGTTGTGGCAGAACCGCGCCCCGGGCACGGCTACGGTTCCGCACACCGGGCAGGTCACGGCTGCTCCACCCCGAGGTGTTCGAGCTGGGCCCGGACCGACCACTCGGCGGCCCACCACAGCGACCTGTCGACGTCGGCGTAGACCACGGCGACCACCTCGGCGGCGGTGGTGGCGCCCGCGGCGACGGCGGCGCGCACCTGGTCCAGCCGGGCCCGCCGGTGGGCCAGGTAGAAGTCGGCCGCCACACCGCAGTCGGCCAGCGCCGGGCCGTGGCCCGGCAGCGCCGGGATCCCCCGGTACGCGGAGAGCAGTTCCAGGCTCGACAGGTAGTCGCCGAGGTGCCCGTCCGGGTGGGCGACCACTGTGGTGCCCCGGCCGAGGATGGTGTCACCGGTCAGCACGACGCGCTCGCCGTCGTGCGCGGCGACGAGGCAGACCGAGTCGGCGGTGTGCCCGGGGGTGGGCAGCAGCCGGATCTCCAGGCCGAACCCGCCGAAGTCCTCGCCCGGCTCGGTCAGCGGCTCACCACCGATGGTGTGCGCCGGGTCGGCGGCGAGCACGTGCACGCCGCCGAGCAGCTCGCTGAGCCGGGGCGCGCCCTCGGTGTGGTCCGCGTGTCCGTGCGTGATCAGCACGAGCCCGACCGGCCCGTGCGCCGCGATGGCGGCCAGGTGCCCCTCGTCGGCGGGCCCCGGGTCGACCACGACGGCGGGCGCGTCCGGCCCGGCCCGCAGCACCCACGTGTTCGTCCCGTCGAGCGTCATCGGCCCCGGGTTCGGCGCACGCAGCAACGTCACCCACCCCGGCAGCCCGTCCGCAAGCGCCCCCGCCGCACCGGCCATACGCCCACCCATGGGTGCGATCGTACGACTCCGCCCGCCACTCCCCGCGATCTTGCAGTTCCGGCCCGAGCTTTGTCCCCGTCTGGGGCTTCTGCCGGGGCCACAACCGCAAGATCGCGGGCTTCAGCGGCGGGCGCGGGTCACGCGACCTCGACGATGACCTCTACCTCTACGGGGGCGTCCAGGGGAAGCTCCGCCACGCCTACGGCGCTGCGGGCGTGGCGGCCGGCCTCGCCGAACACGGCGCCGAACAGGTCGGAGGCGCCGTTGATCACGCCGGGCTGGCCGGTGAAGCCGGGTGCGCTGGCCACGAAGCCGGTCAGCTTCACGACCTTGACCACGTTCTCCAGCCCGACCAGCGCGTCGATCGCGGCGAGCGCGTTCAGCGCGCACCGCTCCGCCAGGTCCTTCGCCTGCTCGGCCGAGACGCCGTTGCCGACCTTCCCGGTGGCGAGCAGCTTGCCCTCGGCCATCGGCAGCTGGCCGGACACGTAGACGTGCTGCCCGGACTGGACGGCCGGCACGTAGCTGGCCACCGGCGGCACCACCTCGGGCAGCGCGAGGCCGAGCTCGGCGAGCTTCGCGTGGGGTCCGTTGCTCATGGAGGTCAGCCCTTCGGACGCTTCAGGTACGCGACGAGCTGCTCCGGGTTCGGGCCGGGGACCACGGAGACCAGTTCCCAGCCGTCCTCGCCCCAGTTGTCGAGGATCTGCTTGGTCGCGTGGACCAGCAGCGGCACCGTGGCGTATTCCCACTTCTGCATCGGAGGAGGGCTCCCTTGCCTGACTTGGACTTCGGTCAGGCACAGCCTACGGTCCGCCGCGGTCACCAGGACGCGGGACGCGGCTCCGGCGCCGGCGGCGGCTCGCCGCACGGGCCCTCGTGCTCGAAGCGCTGCGGGCACCGGCTGCGGTCGGGCAGCAGCAGGTCGCAGAAGACCCGGTGCCTGTTGTTCTGGTCGTCGGCGGTGGAGACGGTGGTCTCGCCCGCGTCCAGCTCCACCAGGAAGCCCAGCGAGGTGGCCACCGTGCCGGCGAGCGCGGTGGCCGCCGCCAGGTCGGGCACCCGGACCTGGAGGTGGATGACGTAGCCGGGCTCGTCCTCGTCCCGCCCCTTCCCGCCGGAACGGGGAAGCGTCCGGATCCCGTCGGCCGCCGAGCCGTAGGAGCGCTCGTTGAACGGCGCGGCCGGCCCCTCGGCATCGCCCGGCCGTCCGGCCCGGTCACCCGGGAACTGACCTCGGGGACTGTTCTCCGCGTCGCGCATCCTTCGCCTCCGGGCGTCGTACCTGTTCAACCAACACCGCCATCCGGCTCGGAGCCGTCCCCGGCCCGGCTCTCCGCGTCGGGGACGAACGTAGATCCTGCGACAAGTCCCGGCAACGGGACGCGCACGTCTCGTCACCTCCAGTCACATTTGCGACACAAGGCTGGTCGGGAACGCGGTAGCCGACTCCGTCCGGCGGGGCGCGTACGCGGGGCTGGCAAGCGCCCCGCCGACCGATACCCTTCCGGACTGGACGCGCGCCGACGCGCGCCCGCACACCTCGACCCGTGCCCGTCGCCTGGGGCGGCGACGGGAGCCGCAACCCGGGGGAGACAGATGACCCAACCGCCCGCCGGTGGCGACACCGGCACGCCCGGCGACCCGAATCCGCAACCGCCGCCCACCGGCGGCGCACCGCCGGGATCCGCACCCACAGCCGGCCCGCCGGCCTACCCGTCCGGCACACCGCCGTATCCGCAGCCGCGCAAGCGACCGGCGGTGCTGATCGTCTCGCTGGTGCTGGCCGCCGCGGTCCTGCTCTGCGGCGGCGGGGGCACTGCCGCGTTCCTCGCGCTGCGCGACAGCGAGGACGGCCAGGGCGCGAAGGAGCCGCAGGTCGCGGTGGACGGCTTCCTCAAGGCCGTCTACCAGGAACGTGACGCCGAGAAGGCGGCCACGTTCGTCTGCTCCGCGGCCCGCGACGACGAGAAGATCGCCACGAAGGTCGCCGAGGTGCAGAAGTACGTCGCGCAGTACCAGAACCCCCGGTTCCGCTGGCCCACCCCGACCGTCGACAACCAGACCGGGGACCGGGCCACCGTCTCCGCCCGGGTGACCATGACCACCGCCGACGAGAAGGTCGCCGAGCAGGCGCTGCGTTTCACTGTGGTGCGGAAGACGGGTTGGTGGGTCTGCGAGGTCGGCTGATCCCACCGGCCGGACAGAGCTGGTCCCAACGGCTGGTTAGGCTCGACGGATGGCAGCGAGTGAGCAGCCGGCCGAGCCCGCCGGCAGATGGCCGGCCCGCCTGCACGTGGTGACCGGCAAGGGCGGCACGGGAAAGACGAGCGTGGCCGCCGCGCTGGCCCTCGGCCTGGCCGCCGAGGGCCGGCGCACCCTGCTGGTCGAGGTGGAGGGCCGGCAGGGCATCGCCCAGCTCTTCGGCACCGATCCGCTGCCGTACGAGGAGCGGCACCTCGCCGACGCGCCCGGCGGCGGTGAGGTGCGGGCGCTGGCGGTCGACGCCGAGGAGGCGCTCCTCGAATACCTGGACATGTTCTACAAGCTCGGCGCCGCCGGCCGGGCGCTGCGCAAGCTCGGCGCGATCGACTTCGCCACCACCATCGCGCCGGGCCTGCGCGACGTGCTGCTCACCGGCAAGGTCAAGGAGGCGACCACCCGGACGAACGGGTCACGCCGGACGTACGACGCGGTGGTGCTGGACGCGCCGCCGACCGGGCGGATCGGCCGCTTCCTCAACGTCACGGCGGAGACGGCCCGGCTGGCGAAGGTCGGCCCGATCAAGACCCAGAGCGAGGGCGTCTCCGCGCTGCTCCGGTCGCCGATGACCGCTGTGCACGTGGTCACGCTGCTGGAGGAGATGCCGGTCCAGGAGACGCTCGACGCGGTCGCGGAGCTGACCCAGCTCGGTTTCCCGGTCGGCCGCGTGATCGTCAACGGCGTCCGCCCGCCGGTGCCGGCCGGTCGGGCGGTCACCGCGGCCGAGCTGAAGCGCGGGCTGGCCGCCGCCGGCCTGCCGACCGACGGCCCGACCGTGGCCGGGCTCGTCGAGGAGGCCCGTGACCAGCAGGTACGCCGTGAGCTGGAGGACTCCCTCCGGGGTGACCTGGTGGATCTCGGCCTGCCCCTGGTCGAGTTGCCGCTGCTGCCCGAGGGGGTCGACCGGGCCGGGCTGGAGACGCTCGCCGAGGCCCTCGTCCGGGCGGATTGACTCACACCTGCGGCCGGCACGGAGCAGAGTGCCCCTCGGGACCGATACGCTCGATTGGTGCCTTCCGAAGACGCGGCGCCTCCGCTTGACGTCGACCAGATCCTCGCCGACGACGGCGTACGGATCGTGGTCTGCTGCGGGGCGGGCGGCGTGGGCAAGACGACCACGGCGGCGGCGCTGGCGCTGCGCGCGGCCGAGCGGCACGGCCGGCGGACGGTGGTGCTCACCATCGACCCGGCGCGCCGGCTGGCCCAGTCGCTCGGCCTGACCGAGCTGGACAACACACCCCGGCAGGTCAAGGGCATCGACGTCGAGGCCGGCGGCGGTGAACTGCACGCCATGATGCTCGACATGAAGCGCACGTTCGACGACGTGGTGCTCCAGCACACCGACCCGGCGAAGGCGGCGGAGATCTTCGCCAACCCCTTCTACCAGGCCATGAGTTCCACCTTCGCCGGCACGCAGGAATACATGGCGATGGAGAAGCTGGGCCAGTTGCACGCCCGGGGCGAGTGGGACCTGATCGTGGTGGACACGCCGCCGTCGCGCTCCGCGCTCGACTTCCTGGACGCGCCGGCCCGGCTGTCCCGGTTCCTCGACGGCCGGATGCTGCGGCTGCTGCTGGCCCCGGCGCGCAGCGGCGGGCGGAGCATGTTCAGCCTGGTCACGGCGAGCTTCGGGATGTTCTCGAAGGTGGTGCAGAAGGTGATCGGCGCCCAGCTGCTCACCGACCTGTCCGGCTTCGTGGCCGCCCTCGACTCGATGTTCGGCGGGTTCCGGCAGCGCGCCGAACAGACGTACCGGATCCTCCAGGCCCGGGAGACGGCGTTCCTGCTGGTCGCGGCGCCGGAGCCGGACGCGGTCCGGGAGGCCGCCTACTTCGCCGGTCGCCTGCGGGAGGAGCGGATGCCGTTGGCCGGGCTGGTGCTCAACCGGGTGCACCGGCCGGCGGCGGACCTGTCCGCCGCGGAGAGCCTGGCCGCCGCGGAGCGGCTGGCCGGCGTGGGTGGGCACGAGGGCACCGTCGAGGTGTTGCGCGCGCACGCCGCGCTGGCCCAGCAGGCGGTACGCGAGGAGCAGGTGGCGGCCCGGTTCACCGAGGCGTTCCCGGCGGTGCCGGCGGTGTCGGTGACGGCGCAGCCCGCCGACGTGCACGACGTCGACGGGCTGCGGACGATCGGCGAGGCGATCAGCCGGAGCTGACCGGTCCGGTCAGTTGGCCGTGGTGACCAGGATCTTGTCCTTGCCGGCCTTCTCCTTGGCGTTCTTCTTCATGGCCGCCTCGAACATCTTGCGCCAGCTGGTGACCTGCGGGTGGCGGCGCAGCAACGCCCGGCGTTCGCGCTCGGTCATGCCACCCCACACCCCGAACTCGATCCGGTTGTCGAGCGCGTCGGCCAGGCACTCGTACCGAACTGGGCAGCTCCGGCAGATCCTCTTCGCCACGTTCTGTTCGGCGCCCTGTACGAACAACGCGTCCGGGTCTCCGTTCTGACACGCCGCCAGTGACGGCCAGTCAGTGATCATGCCCATCTGTACACGTCCCCCCTTGCAGTACCTACCGACTTCGCGCGAGCAGCCCTCGTACTTCCCCCCGGTCGTTCGCGCCGGCCTCCCCAGGGCGGCACAAACGACTCATGGCTGCGGTCGCCGCCACCATCATGCTGTGTAGTCGCCCGATTACGCAACGTTGTCGGCGAAATCCATCATTCCGGACACTCCCGGCTTCCCGGGCTTTCGCCCCGCGACTACCCCGCCCGAGTACGTGAAAACGCTGCGCCACTGCCGGACTTCGGCAGAGACTTCCGCCGGATCTCACGCAACCCCGGACCAGGGCTCGTGCGTTTAGCACAACGAGGCCGGCGCATGCAGGAAATGGGGAAACTTCCCCACGCGCCCGCCGATTCCTACTCGCGTACCCTGTCGAGGTGACCTGGATGCGGAAACGTGACCACAACGTGCTGACCAACGCCGCATCGCTGCTGATCTGCGGCCTCTTGGCCGGAGTGGTGGTCGCCGCGGCGGCCTTCCCCGTGGCAGCGATGTCCGGACTGGCCGCCAAGGCCGGAGCGGAGACGTTCGAGGCGCTGCCCAAGGAGCTGACAGTCGCCCGGGCACCCCAGATCACCAAGCTGCTCGCGGCCGACGGCAAGACCGTGCTGGCCACGATGTACGACGAGAACCGCAAGGACGTCCAGCTCAAGGACATCTCGCCGTACATGCAGAAGGCCATCATCGCGGCCGAGGACCACGACTTCTACAAGCACAACGGCGTGGACATCAACGGTGTGGCGCGGGCCTTCGTCAACAACCAGGCCGCCGGCTCCTCCCGGCAGGGCGCGTCGACGCTCACCATGCAGTACGTCCGGCTGGCCATCTCCTACTCGGCCACCCACCCGGCCGACGTCGTCGCCGCGACCGAGGACACCAGCGGTCGCAAGCTGCGCGAGATGAGCCTGGCGCTCCAGGTCGACAAGGAACTCTCCAAGGACGAGATCCTCCGGCGCTACCTGAACATCGCCGCGTTCGGCAACGGCGCGTACGGCATCTGGGCGGCCAGCCAGGTCTACTTCAACAAGCCGCCGAGCAAGCTCGACATCCAGGAGTCGGCGATGCTCGCCGGCATGGTGAAGGCCCCCACCTCGTTCGACCCGACCACCAAGTCGGGCTACCCCGAGGCGGTCGGCCGGCGCGACTACGTCATCCAGAACATGGTGCAGATCGGCGCGATCAACCAGCAGGAGGCGGACGCCGCCAAGAAGATCAAGCTCGAGGTCAGGGGCAAGCGCACCCCGAACGGCTGCACCCAGACCACCACCCGCTCCTGGGGCTTCTTCTGCGACTACCTCTACCGCTGGTGGCTCCAGCAGGAGACGTTCGGCGCCACCTCGTACGACCGGGAGCGGCGGCTCAAGAGCGGCGGCTACACGATCATCTCCACGCTGGACGTCCAGGCGCAGAAGGGCGCCGACAAGGCCGTCCGCAACAAGCTCGGCGAGAGCAGCAAGGCGGCCCGGATGGTGGCCGCCGTCGAACCGGGCACCGGCCGGGTCCGTGCCGTGGCGGTGAACCGGAACTTCAAGCTCGACGACCCGGCCGACCCGCAGAACAAGATTTCCAGCGACCCGAAGAAGGCCAAGAAGAAGATCCGGGGCAACTACCCCAACACGGTGAACCCGCTGGTCACCGGTGGTCCCGGCATCGCCGGCTACCAGGCCGGCTCGACCTTCAAGATCTTCACGCTGGTGGCCGCGCTGGAGAAGGGCTACCCGCTCAGCTACCCCATCAACGCGCAGCCGGTGTTCAAGTCGGACTACCCGGTCGAGTTCAACTCCCCCGCCGCCTGCCCGGGCACCAGCAAGTACTGCCCGAAGAACGCCAACCCCGCGATGGCCGGCATGCACAACATGTGGAGCGGCTTCGGCTTCTCGGTGAACACGTTCTTCATCGACCTGCAGCAGCGGGTCGGCGCGGAGAACGTGGTGAAGGCCGCGCAGAAGCTCGGCATCACGTTCCGCTCGTCGAGCGACGCGCAGCTCGCCGCCAACCCGCACCAGTGGGGCGCGTTCAGCCTCGGCGTCTCCCAGACCACGCCGCTGGAGCTGGCGAACGCGTACGCCACGCTCGCCGCCGACGGCAAGTACTGCGAGCCGATCCCGGTGCAGGAGATCCGCGGTCCGGACGGCGAGAAGCTGGACGTCGCCAACCCCCGCTGCGAGCAGCGGGTCAGCACCGAGGTGGCCCGCGCCGCCGTCGACGCCGCGCGCTGCCCGGTCGGTGACCGCTCCTCCACCACCAAGTGCGGCCCCGCCACCGCCGGCAACGTCCGCAACATCGTCAACGCGCCGGTGGCCGGCAAGTCCGGCACCACCGACTCCGACCGCACCTCGGCCCTGGTCGCGATGACCAAGCAGTACGCGGTGGCCGGCATCATGGCCGACCCGGACTGGCCGCAGACCAACCAGAAGATGGGCCACGACGAGACGCCACAGGGCATCAACCCGGCGGTCTACCAGACGCTGCGTGACGCCATGAAGGGCAAGGAGCGGAAGAACTTCACCCCGCCCAGCGGCAAGATCGTCCTGGGCGACCAGCGCTCCATCCCGGGCGTGAAGTGCGAGTCGATCGAGACCGCGAAGTCCCGGCTGAAGGGTGCCGGCTTCGAGCCGGTGGTCTCCAGCAACAAGGTGCCGTCGGAGTGCCCGGCCGGCACCGCGGCCGGCACCAGCCCCGACGGGCGCACCATCAAGGGCGGCGTGGTGATGATCGAGGTCAGCTCCGGCCAGGGCGGCACCCCGGAGCAGGGCGGCACCGCGACACCGGACCGGCCGGGTGGCCCCGGCGGACCGGGTAACGGCAGACCGGGACGACCCGGGAACTGATCCCGGACAGCAGACAGCGACGGCCACCTCCTCCGGGAGGTGGCCGTCGTCGTTTCCGCGCTACGGAAGCGCCGGGTCAGAGACCGAGCTGGCGGCGTACCTCGGCGGCCACCCGACCACCCTCGGCCCGGCCGGCCACCGCGGCCTGGGCCGCCTTCATGGCCGGGCCCATCTGCGCCTTACCGGTGAAGCCGCCCGCGGCGAGCGCCCCCGAGACCAGCTCGGACAGCTCCTCGTCGGAGAGCTGCTTGGGCAGGTAGCGCTCCAGCACCTCGCCCTCGGCGGTCTCCTTGCCGGCCTGCTCGGCGCGCCCCGCGTCGGCGAACGCCACCGCCGCCTCGCGGCGCTTCTTCGCCTCCTTGGTCAGCACGGCGAGCACCTCGTCGTCGCTGAGCTCGCGCTTTTCCCGGCCGGCGACCTCGGCGTTGCCCACGGCGGCCAGGGCCATCCGCAGCGTGGAGGTGGTCAGCTCGTCGCGCGCCTTGAGAGCGGCGCGCATGTCGGCGGTGAGACGGTCCTTCAGCGTGCTCATGGACGGTGAAACTACCCTGAATGCCATGCGAAAGCGCACACTATTCCGGCTCGCGGCCGGAACCGTCGCCGCCGGCGCGGCCACCCTGGCGTACGCGTCGCTCGTCGAGCGCAACATGTTCACCCTCCGCCGGTACGACGTGCCGGTGCTCCCGACCGACGCCGAACCGCTGCGGGTGCTGCACCTCTCCGACCTGCACATGATGCCCGGCCAGCGACGCAAGCAGGACTGGGTGGCCTCCCTGGCCGCACTCGACCCGGACCTGGTCGTGGTCACCGGCGACAACATGGCGCACCCCGAGTCGGTGCCGGGCGTGCTGCGCGCCCTGCAACCGCTGCTCGACCTGCCCGGCGCGTTCGTCTTCGGCTCCAACGACTACACCGGGCCGGTCCTGAAGAACCCCTTCACCTACTTCCTGCCCGACCGGGAGTACACCGAGGGTGTGCCGCTGCCGTACGAGGAACTGCGCGACATCCTCACCGGCGCCGGCTGGGCCGACCTGAACAACGCCCGCACCACGCTCAAGGCCGGCGGGCGGGAGATCGAGCTGGCAGGCGTCGACGACCCCCACATCGAACGGGACGACTACGACGCCGTGGCCGGCCCGGTCAGCCGCGACGCGGCGCTGTCCATCGCGCTGTCGCACTCCCCGGAGCCGGTCCTGCTGGACCGGATGGCGGCCGACGGCTTCGGCCTGCTGCTGGCCGGGCACACCCACGGCGGCCAGGTCTGCGTGCCCGGGTACGGCGCGCTGGTGACCAACTGCGGGCTGCCCCGCTCGATGGCGCGCGGGCTGCACCGCTGGCCCGGCTCCGACTCCTGGCTGCACGTCTCCGCCGGCCTCGGCACCCACCCCACCGCCCCGATCCGCTTCGCCTGCCCACCCGAGGCCAGCATCCTCACGC